>NZ_JBMNDO010000002.1:0-176354 GCF_052542855.1 Streptomyces sp. SAS_281 | reverse complement strand
CCCCCCCCCCCCCCCCCCCCCCCCCCCCCCCCCCCCCCCCCCCCCCCCCCCCCCCCCCCCGCTCCCCCCTTGACGAAAGCACGGGTCATGACCGATTCCCCAGCGGCCGGCGCCAGCCCGGTCGTCGACATGCGCGGTATCACCGTCGAGTTCGCCGGCGTCAAGGCGCTCGCCGGCGTCGACTTCCGCCTGTTCCCCGGTGAGGTGCACGCACTCATGGGTGAGAACGGCGCGGGCAAGTCCACCCTGATCAAAGCCCTCACCGGGGTCCACCGGCCGGCGGCCGGCACCATCCGGCTGAACGACGAGACGGTCGAGTTCACCACCCCCGGCCAGGCCCAGGACGCCGGGATCAGCACCGTTTACCAGGAGGTCAACCTCTGCCCGAACCTGTCGGTGGCCGAGAACATCCTGCTCGGCCACGAACCGCGCAGACTGGGCGCCATCGACGGCCGGGCCATGCGGGCCCGCGCCGCCGGACTCCTGGCCCGGATCGGTCTGACCATCGATCCCGGCTCCGTACTGAGCAGCCATTCCATCGCCGTGCAGCAACTGGTGGCGATAGCCCGGGCGCTGGTCGTGGACGCCCGGGTGCTCGTCCTGGACGAGCCGACCTCCAGTCTCGACAGCGACGAGGTCGAGGAACTGTTCCGCATCGTGCGCGTGCTGCGGGACGAGGGGGTGGCGATCCTCTTCGTCTCGCACTTCCTGGACCAGGTCTACGAGCTGTCGGACCGGATGACGGTGCTGCGCAACGGCACGCTGGTGGGGGAGTACCTGCCGGAGGATCTCGACCGCATGGCGCTGGTCTCGGCGATGCTGGGCCGTGAGCTCGGCGTGCTGTCCGAGGTCGAGCGCCGCTCGGAGGAACGGGCACCGGGCAGCGCCCCGGTCCTGGTCGCCCGCGGCCTCGGCCGGGCCGGTGCGGTCGAGCCGTTCGACCTGGACATCCACGAGGGCGAGGTCGTCGGCCTCGCCGGGCTGCTGGGGTCCGGCCGGACCGAACTCGCGCGGCTGCTGTGCGGCGCCGACCGCGCCGACAAGGGCACCCTCTCCGTCGGCGGCGAGACGGTACGGGTCCGGGGGCCGCGCTCCCTCATCGCGAAGGGGATCGCCTTCTGCTCCGAGGACCGCAAGGCCGAGGGCGTCGTCGCCGACCTGAGCGTCCGCGACAACCTGATCCTCGCCACCCAGGCGTCCCGCGGCTGGGCGCGGCCGGTGCCCCGGCGCACCGCCGAGGCGATGGTGGCCGAGTACATCGAGCGGCTGGACATCCGCCCGGCCGACCCCGACGCCGTGATGGGCAACCTCTCCGGCGGCAACCAGCAGAAGGTGCTGCTGGCCCGGTGGCTGGTGACCCGGCCCCGGCTCCTCATCCTGGACGAGCCCACCCGGGGCATCGACGTCGGCGCCAAGGCACAGATTCAGAAGGTGGTCGCCGAACTGGCGGCCGAGGGCATGGCGGTGCTGTTCATCTCCGCCGAACTGGAGGAGGTGGTACGGGTGTCCGACCGGGTCGTGGTCCTGCGGGACCGGCACAAGGTGGCCGAACTGTCCGGCGGTGACGTCTCCGTGGACGCCGTCATGTCGGCCATCGCGGCCGACGCCCACGCCGAAGCGGCGGTGGCCTCGTGATCCGCGGACGTCTGCTCTGGCCGCTCGTCGCACTGGCCGGCCTGCTCCTGCTCAACGTCTTCTTCACGCACTCCTTCTTCGCCCTGCGCATCCAGGACGGCCACCTGTACGGCAGCCTGGTGGACATCCTGCGCAACGGCGCCCCGACCATGCTCATCGCCGTGGGCATGACCCTGGTCATCGCCACCCGGGGCATCGACCTGTCCGTGGGCGCGGTCGCCGCGATCGCCGGAGCGATCGGCTGTACCTGGATCGCCGACGGCGGAGACGTGCCGACCGCGATCCTCCTCGCCCTGGCCGTATGCGTGCTGCTCGGCCTGTGGAACGGCTTCCTGGTCTCCGTGCTCGGCATCCAGCCGATCATCGCGACCCTCGTCCTGATGACAGCCGGACGCGGTGGCGCGATGCTGCTCACGGAAGGCCAGATCGTCACCGTCGACAGCTCCGCGTACCGGCAGATCGGGGCGGGCTTCCTCGTCCTGCCGATCGCCATCCTGATCAGCCTCGCGGTCCTCGGCGGCGTCGCCCTGCTGACCCGCCGCACCGCCCTCGGCATGCTGATCGAGGCGGTGGGCGCCAATCCAGAGGCCAGCAAGCTCGCCGGGGTCCGCTCCCGCACGATCACCTGGACCGTGTACGTCTTCGCCGCTTTCTGCGCCGGTGTGGCCGGACTGATGATCAGCTCCAACGTCAGCGCCGCCGACGCCAACAACGCCGGTCTGTGGATCGAGATGGACGCCATCCTCGCGGTCGTCATCGGCGGCACCTCGCTCGCCGGCGGCCGCTACTCCCTGGGCGGCACCCTCGTCGGCGCGCTCGTCATCCAGACGCTGACGACGACCGTCTACTCCATCGGCGTCCCCACCAACGTCACCCTGCTGTTCAAGGCAGTCGTGGTGATCACCGTCTGCCTGCTGCAGTCGCCGCGCACGGCGCGGATCATCGGCAGCCGGCGCAAGCCCTCCGCAACCGCACCCCAGACCCAGAAGGTGGCCGCCGGATGAGCACATCGGCCCTCGCGTCCGCACGACCGCGCCTTCCCCAGCGATTCCTGCCCGTCGTCGCCACCGTCGTGGTGTTCGCGGTGACCTTCGGAATCGGCTCGGTCCGCTACCAGGACTTCGCCTCCGGCCAGGTCGTCGCCAACCTCTTCATCGACAACGCCTTCCTCATCGTGCTCGCCGTCGGCATGACCTTCGTCATCCTCACCGGCGGCATCGACCTCTCGGTGGGCGCCGTCGCCGCGCTGTCCACCATGATCGCCGCTTCCACCCTCCGGGCGGGCTGGCCGGTCCTGCTGTCCGTCCTCGCCGTGCTCGTGTCCGGGACCGTCCTCGGCCTGCTGATGGGCCTGGTGATCCACTACTTCGACGTACAGCCGTTCATCGTCACCCTGGCCGGGATGTTCCTGGCCCGGGGGCTGTGCTTCCTGATCAGCGTCGAGTCGGTGTCCATCACCAACACCTCCTTCCGCGACTTCGCCACCGGCACGATCGAACTGCCCGGCGACGTCACGGTCACCTACAGCGTGCTCGTCGCCCTGGCCGTGGTGGCGGCGGCGGTGTACGTCCTCCACCTCACCCGCTTCGGCCGCACGGTGTACGCGGTCGGCGGCAGCGAGACCTCGGCGCGGCTGATGGGCCTGCCCACCACGAGGGCCAAGGTCGGCGTCTACGCGGTGAGCGGCTTCTGCTCCGCCCTGGGCGGCCTGCTGTTCGCGCTGTACATGCTCTCCGGCTACGGCCTGCACGCGGTCGGCATGGAGCTGGACGTCATCGCCGCCGTCGTCATCGGCGGCACCCTGCTGGCCGGCGGGGTCGGCTATGTGGCCGGTTCGACGGCGGGCGTCCTGGTGCTCGGCACCGTGCAGGCGCTGATCTCCTTCGAGGGCACCCTCAGCTCCTGGTGGACCAAGATCGTCATCGGCGCCCTGCTGCTGGCCTTCATCGTCCTCCAGCGAGTCATCGTGCGGCAGCGGCGGTAGCCCGTCCGGAGAACCCGCTCGTCCGTGAGACACCGAGGAACAGCGCATCCGCCCCACCGGACCACCCTCACCCCACGACGAGACGAGGAGCGCTCACCCATGAGCTCAGCACTCTCCCGGCGCACCCTGCTGCAAGCCGCGGCGTTCACGGCGGCCGCACCGGTCATCGGCCTGTCCCTCCCGGCACCGGCGGCCGCCGCCCCCAGCGCGGCGGCCCCCCCGGCCCTCCCCGTACCGTCCGCCTGGACGGTCCGCCCCTTCGCCCTCCAGGACGTCGCACTCGGCCCCGGACTCTTCGCATCCAAGCGGCAGTTGATGCTCGACCACGCCCGCGGCTACGACGTCGACCGGCTGCTCCAGGTCTTCCGCGCCAACGCCGGCCTGGCAACCGGGGACGCCGTCGCACCCGGCGGCTGGGAGGGGCTGGACGGCGAGGCCAACGGCAATCTGCGCGGCCACTACACCGGCCACTTCCTCACCATGCTCTCCCAGGCGTACGCGAGCACCGGCGACACCACCCACGCGGACAGGATCCGCACCATGGTCGGCGCGCTCACCGACGTACGCGAGGCGCTGAGCCGCGAGCCCCGCATGCTCGCCGTCCCCGGCACATTCGGCACCGGGCAGGACAACGTACGCGGCTCCTACCAGTACGTGGACCTGCCCGACACCGTCCTGGGCACCGGGACCGCGCTCACCCTCTCCGCCTGGATCCGGCCCACGCACGCGGACAACTGGGCCAGGGTCTGCGACTTCGGCAACGACACCACCCGCTACCTGTACCTCGCGGCCCGCGACGCGAAGGGTCTGCCCCGGTTCGCGATCACCACCAGCGGACCCGGCGGCGAACAGGCGCTCACCGGAAGCACCGCGCTGCCCCTGAACCGGTGGAGCCATCTCGCCGTCACGATCGGCGGCAACACCGGCACCCTGTACGTCAACGGCACCGCCGTCGCCCGCAACACCTCGATGAGCCTCAACCCGGCGGCGCTCGGCGCGCTCGCCGACCACTGGCTCGGCCGCTCCCACTTCGCGTCCGACCCGGTGTTCGCCGGAGCCTTCGACGAGTTCAACCTCTGGTCCCGGGCGCTGACGGCGGCCGAGATCACCTCGCTGCAGACCCGGCGCTCACCCGACTCGGCCGCCGGGCGCGGCAACCTCGCCTCGTACGACTTCTTCGAGACCACCGGTGGTACGTTCACCGACGCCTCGGGCCGAGGCCTGCACGCGACACTCCGCCGCACCTGGGGCGCTCCCAGCCACCCGGGTTTCCTCGCCGCCTACCCGGAGACCCAGTTCATCGACCTGGAATCGATGACCACCGGCAACTACACCAAGGTGTGGGCGCCCTATTACACCGCGCACAAGATCCTGCGGGGCCTGCTGGACGCGCACCTCGCCATCGGTGACGCACGCGCCCTCGACCTCGCCTCCGGCCTCTGCGACTGGATGCATTCCCGGCTCTCCAAGCTGCCGGCGGCCACGCTGCAACGCATGTGGGGCATCTTCTCCAGCGGAGAGTTCGGCGGCATAGTCGAGGCGATCGTGGATGTGCACGCCCTCACCGGAAAGGCCGAGCACCTCGCGCTGGCGCGCCTGTTCGACCTCAACCGGCTCATCGACGCCTGCGCCGCCGACACCGACATACTCGACGGCCTGCACGCCAACCAGCACATCCCGATCTTCACCGGCTACGTCCGCCTGTACGACGCCACCGGCCAGGACCGCTACCTCACCGCCGCGAAGAACTTCTGGGACATGGTCGTCCCGCACCGCATGTACGGCATCGGCGGCACGAGCCAGGGCGAGTTCTGGAAGGCGCGCGACGTCATCGCCGGCACCATCAGCGCCACGACCGCCGAGACCTGTTGCGCGTACAACCTGCTCAAGCTGAGCCGCACCCTGTTCTTCCACGATCAGAACCCGAAGTACATGGACTACTACGAGCGCGCCCTCCACAATCAGATCCTGGGCTCGAAACAGGACCAGGCGGACGCCGAGAAGCCGCTCGTCACGTACTTGATCGGCCTGTCACCCGGCCATGTCCGCGACTACACCCCCAAGCAGGGCACCACCTGCTGCGAGGGCACCGGCATGGAGAGCGCCACCAAGTACCAGGACTCCGTCTACTTCGCCCGGGCCGACGGCAAGGCCCTCTACGTCAACCTCTACAGCGCCTCCACCCTGACCTGGGCCGAACGCGGCGTCACCGTCACCCAGACGACCGACTACCCGCGCGAACAGGGCACCACCCTCACCATCGGCGGCTCCCCCGCCGCCTTCGACCTCAGACTGCGGGTGCCCGCATGGGCCACCGCCGGATTCCGGGTCACCGTCAACGGCACCGCCGTCGGCGGCACACCGACCCCCGGCAGCTACCTCACCGTCAGCCGTACCTGGACCAAGGGCGACGTGGTCAAGGTGACGATCCCGTTCCGGCTCCGGGTGGAGAAGGCCCTGGACGACCCCACCCTCCAGACCCTCTTCTACGGCCCCGTCAACCTGGTCGGCCGCCACTCCTCGACCACGTACCTGTCGGCAGGGCTCTACCGCAACGCCGCACTCTCCGGCGACCTGCTCCCCTCCCTCACACCGGTGTCCGGCAAACCCCTGCACTACACGCTGGGCGCCATCGAGTTCGCTCCTTTCCACGAGGGCACCACCGACCCGACCCACGCCTACGTCCGCCGCGCCGAACCCCGCCTGGTGTTCGGCGGTACCGACTCGGGCGTCACCAACCCGGTCCGCGCGGACGGCACGTCCCTGCTGGACGACATCTGGTCGGCCGCGCCGTTCGCCACCAAGGACGCCCTGGTGGCCCGGGTCCGGACGACGGTGAACAGCTGGGTCTCCGCCGGTCTGCTCAGTCAGGCGGACGGCCGGACTGCCCTGACCACCGCACAGAACGCGTCCTACGCGGCCTGACGCACGCGGTGCCTCCCCGCCGGGTCAGTGGGCTCGCGCCGCCCCTCTGAGCGCGGGGGACGAGGCGTCCGGCTTGCCGCCCGGGTGCAGGAAGGCCACACACGGTGGTCGAGTCCGTCTTCTGAACGCGCTGCCCTCCGCCCCGCACCGTGCGGGCACCGGGGCCCCGACCGCGCTGCTCCTCTCCCGCGATCACCCTCGGTTACCATGGGCGCTTCATGCCGGAGGTCGGCAGCAAGGGGCGCGGCGCCGTCGACGGTGCGCCCGGGGTGGGAGGCCGGCACGTCGGCGGAGGCTCCCCAGCGCCGTCGACCGGCGATTTCCGCCTCTACGCCCCGGAGCTGTCTTCCGAGGATCGCAAGGCTGAAGAGATGGGTGGCCTGGGAAAGTGTTGGAAGAGGTTGTAGCGACCCGCTATGTCACGCCCCTGCGTGAAGGCGGCTCGCTCCCCGGGATCGTCGAGGCCGACGACCTGGGCACGTACGTCATGAAGTTGTCTACCTGGTGGCGCTGACCTGCATCGATGCGGCTGTGCCCGCCCCTGACCTGCGCGGATAGATCTTTCAGCGTCTTTCGGGATCGTGCTGCGTTACGCGGCCGATTCTCCCCAGGCGCTCCCCAGGCCCGTCGATACTCCCCAGATTCTCCCCAGGAAGTGACGTTGCGGCGGGCCTGGGTGGCACGGGACGTCATGCCACCGGAGGTGCTGCCAAGGGCACGTTGAGTGACTGCCTGCGAGGCAGGGGAGAAGCATGGCGCTGAGTGGATGAGCGCAAGGTGTGAGTCTGACTCTGCCTGAGCAGGCTCAAGTTCGAACCCACCGCCGGAAGCCGACGTCTTTCCGGTAACGCATCACGTGGAATGCGTCGCCATCCTCGAACCAGCCGCAATGATGGCTGGTTGTCCCGGAAGGAGCTGGCCAGCGTGGCGACCGGCTGCGATGAGGGCTGCTGACGCCGGTCACGTCAGGTGGGGATCGTGGGGCACGGGCTGCTGCCGGGCGAGTGGCGCTGGCTGATTGGCGAGGGATGGGCCGTCGCAGTGATGTCCCCTGCGTAAGATCCATTGACTGTGTGCAGATCCGCCCGAGGTGCGGGAGGGGTCGGGTGGTCGGAGGGGAATGTCATGAGCGATCCGGGGACGCAGCTTTCCAGGCATATCTGGTCACTCACGGACCTTCTTCGCGGGGACTTCAAGACATCCGAGTACGGCAGCGTCGTATTGCCGTTCACCGTACTGCGGCGCTTGGATTGCCTGCTCGAGCCCACGCGCCAGGAGGTGCTGGACGCATCGGCCAAACTGGCGGACAGAGGTGCATATCCGGACTCGTACCGGGATTTTGCGCTCCGCCGCGCCTCTGGCCATCCCTTCTTCAATGCCAGTCGCTACGCCCTGGATGCTGTCGTCGCTGATCCGAGTAATTCGGTGGCGTTGCTGCGTGAGTACGTGCGCAGTTACTCCGAGAACGTCAGGGACGTGTTCCAGCGCTTCGAGTTCGACCGCACCGTCGAACGGCTGCACCACACTGGGCTGCTGTATGCCGTCGTCAGCCGGTTCCTCTCCATGGATCTAGGGGCGCCCCTCTCTGCCGACGACATGGGGTTCGTGTTCGAGGACCTCGTACGGCGCTCTGCCGACCAGGCAGGAGGGACTGGCGCCGACGAGCACGTCACCCCCCGTGACGTCGGCCGGCTGATGTCTGCACTGCTGGTGCGGCCCGATCAGCATGCGCCTGGCGTACTCCGCACGGTGCATGACCCGGCCTGCGGGACGGGCGGACTGCTCGAGGAGGTGGCCAGGCGCATCGAGACCGCCAACCCCGAGGCGCATGTGTCCTTGTACGGCCAGGAGATCAACGCTGAGACCTGGGCCGTCGCAGGCTCCAACATGCTGATGAGCGGACGCGACCCGGGGCAGATCCTGTTCGGGAACGTCCTGCGGGAGGACCGCTTCGGCGATCAGCGCTTCGACTACCTGTTGGCGCACCCTCCATTCGGTCTCAGCTGGAAGCACGCTGAGCAGCAGGTCCGCGCCGAGCATGAGCTGGGCGATGCAGGACGGTTCGGTGGCGGGCTGCCGCGCGTCAGCGACGGATCGCTGCTCTTCCTTCAGCACATGCTGGCGAAGATGAAGCCGGTGGACGCTTCTGGGAATGGTGGCAGTCGTGTCGTGGTCCTCTTCAGCGGCTCTCCCATGCAGGGGGGAGCCACTGGTCTGGGTGAGTCCGACGTCCGGCGATGGATTGTCGAGAACGACTGGCTCGAGGGCATCGTCGCCTTGCCTGACCAGCTTTTCTACAACGCCGGCGTCAGTACGTACCTGTGGGTCCTGAGTAATCGCAAGGAGTCGGCGCACAGGGGCAGGGTGGCCCTGGTCAAGGCACAGGACCACTGGCAGAAGACCCGGCAGTCATCGGGCAGCAAGCGGAAGTACCTCGGCCCCGATCAACTCGACAAGATCGTCCGGCTTTACGAAGAGGCGCTGTCGGCTCCGGTCGGCGGATCTCCACGCGATCAGGTGAGTGTCGTGCGGAACGAGGACCTGCTGTACCGGCAGATCGTCATCGAGCGCCCCCTGCGTTTGCGCTTCGAACTCACCACCGACGGCTTGCAGCAGCTCACCTCCCTGCGGCCGATCCAACGAGGGGACCACCCCGAGAAGCTGGTCGGCGCGCTGCGTGGGCTCGTCGGAACGTCTTGGACCACCGGCTCCGACGCCTTCTCGGCACTGCGGGACGCGGTCGCGGCCGCCGGCCAGACCTGGCCGCGAGGTGCCGCCTTCGAAAGGAGCGTCCGAAACGCGATCGGGGTGCGCGATGGCCAAGGAGAAGTGCAGCAGCGCCGAGGTGTGACGGAACCTGATCCGGAGTTGCGTGACCTGGTCGTCGTGCCGTTGCGGGACGATCCTGATGAGTACTTCCGTAAAGAGGTGTTGCCCCACGCTCCAGATGCCTGGCTCGACGATGCGAAGACCCGGCTCGGGTGCGCCATCCGGACTTCGCTCTTCTACGTCGCGGAGCTTGACGGAGAGTTCGGGCCGCTGCGTGCCTTCGCGCAGCTTGAGACAGAGCGTGTCAAGCTGCGCCGTCCGCGACGCGGCGAGGCAGAGCCCATCCCGCCCAAGCACCTCACGGCGTCCTACCTGCACAGTGTCGACTCGGCCTTGGAACTGCCGGATGCCGAACTGGACGACTCCGAACTGACACCCTGCACGGGCGGCGACTTGGTCGGGCGCTCTGGTAACTGGCGCCTTCTGCCTGCAGGGTTCGGTGACGCAGTCACTCGGCTGTTCGTACTGCACCCCGCCCCCGGGAGCGGTCGTGGACTATGTGAGTGGCTCAACTCCCGCAAGGAAAACGCGACTTACCTGCAAGCCCGAGAGCTGCTCGACACGCCGGTACCAGTGGAGCTGGTCTCCGCCCCGGAGGTCGAGGATCTACTGGAAGAGGTGCAGGAGGGCCGTCATGCGCTACGAATGGCGACGGACGGCATCTTGCCGAACGTCTTCGCCGGCCCCGAGACACGCATTGCGGAGATCCGTCAGTCCATCCGGTTCATCGCCCGCGAAGCGCGCCTCGCGGGACAATTGGTGCGCCCTTTCGACGACCCTGTGTGGCGTGCGGAGGCAAGCTATCCATTTCACGTAGCCGCTCTCGCGCGGCGTTACCGCGTGAGCACCCACCCGGCCGAGCGGAAGGATGGACTGCTCAAGCTTGGTGAAGGAACGGCACGCGCGCTGGGCGTCCTTGCCTTGCGCGAACTCATCGCGCACCACGGGAGCTTCACCAGCTCCCTACGCAAGACTATCGGTCATGGGGCGACCTTTGGCACCTGGACCACGCTCATCAAGAAATTTACGGATGAGGTCCCCACACCTCAGCTGCCGGAACTCCTCGCGCTCCGCGAACACGGCGTCACGCTATCGCTCCTGAAGGAAATCAAGGATCACCGTAACAATTCCCACCACGCTCACGGAGTGCGCAGGAATCACGAACTCGACGAGGACGTCGAAAAGCTCGAACCTTATGTGGTATCGGCGCTCAACTCGGTTAACTGGCTGTCGAGCACCGACTGGTTCTGGGTGGAGCGCTGTGAATACCTCGATGATTCATCCTTCCAGGCTGTGGGCCTGAGGCTACGAGGGAGCCACCCGAGCTGGGAGCCGTTCAGCAGGCCAATCAACCACCCCCTGCGGCCGGACAGGATATATGTCGACGGTAACCCGTCAGGCGTCCCGATCGATCTATGGCCATTGGCGATGGTCAGCCTGTGCCCGGACTGCCGCACGCGGGAACTGTTCCTGATCAACAGCACTTCACATGGCACGGCAGTTCTACGCAGCCTGGAGGAGCACGAGCTGACAATCCCGTACACCACCCAGAACCAGAATTGATCTTGCGAGGGATGCGCGGCTGCTGGGTACTGCTTGAGCCGATTAGCGAGTCTTGGTCGTTGCGGTGTCCCGCAGCCGGAAGGCTGCGGGACACCGTGTCGATCGCAAGCTAGTGCAGCGCCTCGCAGGTCCTTTGCTGATTGGGGCGGCCTGGTCTGGTTACTTGATGTAGTCGGCGAGTTGGACGAGCGCGGCGGTGTCAGAGGCTTCGGTGGGGTGGACGGTGGGGATTGAGCGTGCCGCCGTTGCAGCCAGTTTTGCCATAGTGCGGACGCTGCGCACTAAGTGTCGCTATGTTGCACACGCGCAGGCACTATCAGCGACGAAAGGTCCACTGCCATGTCTCGCCTCAACCTCGCCCACCTGACGCTCACTGCCGCCCAGAACATCCAGACCGCCGACAAAGTCCGTCGTGACCCGGCCGTCGTCAAGGCGGCCAAACAGCTCGCGGAAGACGGAGCCCAGGCTCTCCGCTCCGGTGGTGAGCTAGCGCGTGAGGTTAAGTCCTCCTGGCGTCGCCACAGCCCGCGGACCGAAAGGACCGGAACCGGTGAATGATTTCAGCGCAGAGGCGATGGGCTTCGTCATCCGCGAGCACCGCCAGGCCCAGACACCCTCCATGACCCAGGAAGAGTTGGCTGCGCGGGCCGATTACGGGAAAGGCGGCGCGGTCTCGATCTCCCGGATCGAGCGCGGGCTCATAAGCCCCGGGGAGCACCGTCTGGCCGCCATCGCCCTCGCGCTCCAACTGACACCCGCGCAGCTCAAGCAGGAGGCGGAGGACCGAACCAGGACTCTCACTCGTCAGCGAGGCCAGCGGCCGGCGAAGCTGCGCGACCAAGTCGCGGAGACGAAGAGACGCCACGCCGAGATCAACGAGAAGGCGGCCCAGCGGTCGAAGATCACCCAAGAACACGGGGAAGCCTTCAACCGTGTCCATGATGTCGTCCGCGACGAGTTCTTCATGAGGTTCGTGGAGCTGGCCGAGAGCATCAGTGGGGCGCCCGAGCCAGAGAGACCGAGTGAGGAGGAGAGCGAGAGCGCGGGCGAGACCCCTACAGCGATACGCATCGAGGCCATGTCCGCCGGGATCGCCAACGCGATCCGTGGTGCCGCCGCGGGAGGCGCGGCCGGGGCGGCGGTCGGCGGCGCCGCGGCCTACGGTGCGTTCGCGGCCGCCGCGTTGTTCGGGACCGCCTCCACTGGAGCGGCTATTTCGACGCTGTCTGGGGTTGCCGCGACCAACGCGACTCTGGCCCTCCTAGGAGGAGGCACGCTGGCCGCGGGCGGTGCGGGCATGGCGGGCGGAATTCTCCTGCTCACAGGCATGGTCGCCGCCCCGGCGGCAGCGCTGGCGGCTGCCGGCTTCTACGTTTTGAGGCAGCGCCGGAACAAGAAGGAGGAGGAACGTCTCCGAACTCAGGTCGAGGCCGCGGAGGCGGCTCTGGAGCAGTCACAGAAAGGCTTCGACACGATGGTCGACGTACTGTCGCGCGCCACGACCATCATGGAATACGTCGAAGTCCACGGCACCCACGCCCTTGAGAAGTGGAGGGCGCGTTTGCCACCGGAGCCCCGGGACTGGGAATCGCTCGGGCACGAGGGGCAGGAACGATACAAGGAGTTCCTCACCGTGGCGGGATGCTTCCTCGCTGCGAGCCTCATCAACGTCCCTGCTCTCCTCACGGCCAAGCCCGACGATTTGCGCGAGATGGACAGGGCCATCGACGAGACGCTGCGGTATGCGGACGAGAGCATCAAATCGATCGTCTGAGTCCCGAAGTCGTCGCCACGCGCAGAGCTAGCTTGGTCACTGACCTGCGGGAACCCCGTCAGTGGTTCAGTCAACAGGCCAGCCCCCAGGAGGCGTCGGACCTATCGGCAAAGTGGCCCATGGCAGTGGCGTCCTCGTCGTAAGTCGCCGACGGGGACCCTCCGGGCGCCGGGCGCGGCGTGACCTGCCCCGGCTGCCCGACAGCTCCGGGCGACGTTGGCGCGCTCCACCTCGGTCGTCTGCGCCTTGCGCTGCGTCGTCAAGGAACGCGGTCAGGGCGTCGGGTTCCTCGACGCCAAGCTGTTCGAGGAGCCGCTTCACCGCCGTCCGGCTGCCCTGGCCCTTCTCGCGGGCCAGCAGTGCGAGCGCGTTCTGGTCGACCGCCACTCCTGTGCCGGGGCCGGTCGTCTTCGGGTCTCCGCCGGGCTGCGCCGACGGGTCGGTGGGCGCGGCGCCCAGGATCGGAAAGATCCGACATCCATCACGCCGACGCCCGAGGGGCGTCAGGGGATCGGGCAGCGGACGGACCACGATGGTGTACTCCAGCAGCAGCGCCCGTGTGCCGTAAGTCAGTCTAGCCGCTTCCAAAATCGCTCACGAGGGCCCGTGTCCGCAACCTAGGGTGCGGGCCATGACGAACACCCCTGACACCGCAAGGTGCAACGAGAACGACGGCTGCCTCTCCGACAAGGAGAACCGGATCCCTGACGCCGCGTGGTGGAACAACAACTACACGCCGGACGCCCGGACCCGGGACTTCGTGGACATGGCGATGGACCAGGTCGAGGGGTGCCGCGACTACCTCGTTGCGGGCAAGGACATACCCGGCGTGCTACGCGTCGCGTGCATTGAGTCGTTCTGGGTGAATGTGAGGCTCTTGGTGGAGTTCCTGGTGAAGCTCACCCACGACAGCCGGAACGCCGACGCCCGCGCCCTCGTGCCCGACTGGCAGAAGCCGACCGGCGACACCGCTGATCGGCTGCTCAAGGACTGGAACACGGCCAGCGCGCACGTGATGCACTTCGCTAACGAACGCGCGCCCGAGGACCTGGCTGACATCGACTCGATCACGGACGAGGACCTCAAGCGGGTCGCCCGCGATGTGCGCGCCGTGTACGACCAGTTCTGCCAGGCTGCGGATGCACGTCACTGATCGTCCGGCTTCGACGGCAGCAGCGGCACGCCCGGGTCCGCCTCCGACAGCCCCAGGTGCTCCCGCACGGCCGCGTGGTCGCTAGTGGCGTCCGCGAGGCGTGCCGCACGCCTCGAAGGCGCGGCGCTGGATCCGCACGACCTCCTCGGCGGCGGGCTCGGTGGAGTACCCCGCGTCCTGCAGCATCCGCACACTGGTCTTCAGGCTCATGACCCCGCTTGACACCCTGCTGACGACATCGGCCAGGACCGCCGTGCGGTCGGTCGGGGTGCGCGGGCCCCAGGCCAGGGACGCCGGCAGGGGCTTCCCCACGGGACCATGGCCGCGGGAAGGTGCACCTGGGATCTTGATGTACCCCCACACTTTCTTCACTGCAGCGTCGGGCTTGTGCGGAAACAAATCCGCACGCGCCTGACGTTGTCGATCTCCTAACCGAGGAGGGGAAGGTGTCGGGCCTGAGACTGTTCCGCACGAGCACGACGAATAGCGCCATGGCCGAGGTCACGCCGCGTCTTGCTGAGGTCGAGGCAGACGTGCAGTGCCTTGTCGAGGCGCACATGGAGACGCTGCTGGGGGTTCGTTTCCTTGCGAGCGAGTACAGCACGGGGCCGGTGCACGGTGGCCGGATCGACTCGCTCGGGCTGGACGAGAACGGATCACCGGTCATCGTCGAGTACAAGCGCGGGGTCGACGCCGGCGTCATCAACCAAGGGCTGTTCTATCTCAGCTGGCTGGTAGACCACCGAGCCGAGTTCGAGCACCTGGTCCGCGACCGGCTCGGGGGGACGGCCGCGTCCCAGGTGCTGTGGAGCGGCCCGCGCCTGATCTGCATCGCCGGCGACTTCACCCGCTACGACGTGCACGCCGTGCGCGAGCATCGGCGCTCGATCGACCTGGTCCGCTACCGACTCTTCGGCAGCGACTTGCTCGGGCTTGAGACCGTAGCGTCCGTCAGCGGCGGCACGCCGGTGGCCCGCCGGGCTCGCCGGCAGGCGGTCGCTCGGGCCGCAGCAGACGTTCAGGGTGCGCCGATGATGGAGCTGGCCAACGCGGTCGACGAAGTGCTGCTCGGGCTCGGGGACGGTGTGAACCGCGTCGAGCGCAAGACCTACCGGGCCTATCAGCGGCTGCGGAACTTCGCCTGCGTCTGTCCGCCGCAGCGGAGCAAGCTCCTGGTCTATCTGAAGGTCGACCCGAAGGATGTCGACCTCGTTCCGGGCTTCACCCGGGACGTGTCTGGTCTCGGTCACCACGGGACGGGTGATCTGGAGGTGCAGCTCCGTACGCCGAGGGACGTGGAGCGGGCGCAGGATCTTTTCCGGGCGAGCTACGCGTCGGCGTGATCGTCTGCCGGCCTCTTGGCCGTGCGAGCTTCGTGGGTGGTCTGTGGTCGTCGGTGGTTCCTTTCGTCGGGCGGGCAGGGCGTGGCGGTGGACCATCAATACTCCGTGGGATCGCCGGTTTGGCCAACCGGCGATCCCACGCTATGTTCCTCCGCTCCGATTCCAGTGCGTCTGATCGTGCAAGGTGTGTTCACTGGCCTGGCGGACCAGATCCTTGAGGTGATCTCGTACGTTCGCGAGGGCGGAAGCCTTGGGGCACCCCGGCAGTGCGCCCCGCATCCCTCCGCGTACGCCTTGGGGTGACCTGAACGGACACGTGAAGGCAACGACCGATCCCCGTGTCACCCGGGCCAGATACGCGGCGCCATCGGCGGCGAGGACAGCGGCTCCGCACGCGTGTCCGAATCGCGCTCTATTGTCATCGGCTGGACGCGGGTTAACTCGTTCCTTCGCTCGGAGCCGGGCGGGAATGACCGAGAGGAGAGTGTCGATGGCAGACAGGGCGTCCACGCAGACGTCGGGGACCAGCCCCGCGCTTCTGATCGCGGTGGAAGAGCTGGCGACCGCGCACGACCGTAGCGAATCCGAGCGGTCTGACATCACCAGCTCGCAGAACAGCGCGGGCGACGACGGCGAGAACCGCGACCTGAACCTCCCAAAGGAGTAAGGGGCCATGGAGCACCGGCTCGTCACTCACATCGAGAAAGCTCTCGGCTGGGACGGGCCGGGCTCCGTGGGGACCGCGTTCGCGCGCGGCCGGCTCACGGACCCGGACCTGCCTGCCCGCCTGCTGACCCCACACAGGCTGCTGGACCTGATCAAGCGCCGTCACCTGGCCAACCCGCAACTGCGCTGCTACGCCGAGGGCGACGAGATCCACCCGTCCACGTTCCTGTCCACCAACGTCAACCGGCGCAGGCAGGCCGTGAGCCAAGCGGACATGGCGGCCCTGGGACGCATCCTCAACGAGGGCGGCACCGTGGTGCTGGATCACGTGGACTTCTTCGACCCGACGCTGGAAGTCGCCTGCCGGGCCCTGGGGTGGTGGTCGGGCGAGCTGACCTCCGCCAACGCCTACCTCGCGGTCGGCGACACCGACGGATTCCATCTGCATTGGGACGACCACGAAGTCATCGCCGTGCAACTGTCCGGGGAGAAGTCGTGGGAGGTCCGCGGGCCGTCCCGGCCCGCGCCGATGTACCGCGACGCGGAACGCAACCGCACGCCCTCCGATGAGGTGCTGTGGAAGGGCACGATGCGGGCCGGGGACGTCATGCACATCCCCCGTGGCTTCTGGCACACCGCCACCCGCCTCGGCTCCGGCAGCGACGGCCACTCGCTGCACGTGACGTTCGGGTTCACCAAACGCACCGGTGTCACATGGGTCAACTTCCTCTCCGACACCGCCCGCGCCGACGAGGCGTTCCGACGCGACCTGGAAGGCGCTGGCGACGCCGGACCCAAGGGACTGGCGGACAAGCTCAGCACCCTGGCCGCCTCCTACAGTCCCGAGCGGTACCTGGACGAACTGCGCTCCAGCACCCCACCCGCCCGCCCCGCGGATCTTCCTGCGGGACTCCGAGTCGGCCACACCGGTCCAGGCGGTCTACCGCGCCGCCTTCCGACTGCCCCCGGTCGACGCGGTTGCGGTCGGCACGGACAACACGGAACATCTGCGCGAGCTGGTCGACGCCTCGGCGTACGAGGTCGACGACCAGGTCGTCCGGGAGTACCGACGGCTCCTTCGTTCCCGGCGTCAGCAGCGCGTCTGAAGGCCCATCACCACTCGGTCAGCCGTTTCCCGGGCGGCCCCCAGCCGGGGGTCGTCCGGGTCGGCGTAAGGGCCGAGGATCTTCGCGGCGACGAACAGCGTCATCAGCCGGCCGTCCCGGCTCTCCAGATCGTCACGCCGCTCGCTGCGGACTCGGTTGGCGAGGGACGGGACGGCGAGGGACGCCCCCCACAGGTTCGCCGCGTCCAGGCCGCGCGGGGCCATGCCCCAGTCCTCCCAGTCGAACACGCAGAACGCCGGCGCCGTCACGTTCGCCCAGTTGAGGTCCGCATGGGCCGGACGCCACTCACCCACGGACGTATCGACGTCGGGGAAGACACCGCGGATCGTTTCCGCGACAAGCTCCTGCGTCAGGGTCTCTGTGTCCGGCGTCGCGATCCGGTTGGTGCGCTGCGAACCCAGAGCATCCAGGGAGGCGTTCAACCCGGCCCACCACATCTCGGACAGGTGGGGCTCCCCTGTCAGCACGGTGTTGCCCACCGGCGGCCCGGGCAGCAGCTCCGTTTCGTCCGCCCGCCACATCACCGGATCCGTCTCGTCCCGCCAGGCCACGCCGGCGAACCAGGCTGGCTTCGCGACATCCGACAACGCCTCCGCGGACGCGGTGCCGTCCCCGCCCTGGACCCCGATCCGGTCCAGCCCACGGCGCTCGATGCGCACCCACGTACCACGGTCCGTCCGCGCACCCACCGAGCGGCGCTTACGCACCACACTCTCGCGGTCCAGACTCGTCCCCAGCGACCGCTCGACACGGTCCAGTGCGGCTTCCACCGGCTCTTTACGCAGATCCACCGAACGCAGCGTCATGCGCCCGAACGTACCCCAGAGGCCGGGACGCCAAGCCCGACACCGAGCGCCTCCGAACCGTTCGCGCCTTCACACCCGTCGTGAGCAGACTCGTGCCGCCACGCAGAACGGCTCGCGAGCGGGCAGCCGCCCTCGCCCGAGATGGGGCCGGCCATCGGGGTCTGCCATCAGCCTCTCAAGCAGCCTGCACCTGCTGATCCCGCTCCTCAGCCGGGGACGGCTTCCGATGCCGACCACGCCCCTTGCCCATCGCGGGCCGGTCCTACTCGGCAGGCTTCTCCCGCGTGGGCGGTGGCGGGTACAACAGGGCCTGGGCAGCGGCCAGGTTCTCCACGACGCCGACCACCACCCACTCCGTGCCCGTCCACTCCTCGATCGCCCCCGGCGCGCCGGGGGCGACATGAGCCCCACAGCGTGGGCCACTACCCAGCGGCACCGCGCGCACCTGCCCTTCGAGGCGGCCTGGCGCTCGGCACGCCGACGCGGGAACCCATGCCGAGGGTGTCCCGCTGCTCGACGCCGGTGGCCGCATCAGCGCCCTCGGCAGGGACCGTGTAGCTCTCACGCCAGCCATCCGACTGGCATTGCACCGTCTCTCAGAAACGCGTACGACGTCCGCGAGTGAGGGTGCCTGTCCGAAGCGGGGCGGCTCAGGAGGCGGGGTCCGCTGGTTGTGCGGTCAGTAGGGAGCGGAACTGCTGGTAGCCGCGGGCGGCTGCACGGTTGATGATGCCTCGGGCAAGCATGGTGTGCTCGGGAGCCTGTAGGCCGGTGCGCAACAGGGTGCTGATGTCGGCTTCGCGCAGGCTGGGAAGCCAGGGGTCCATGGACGGTGAAGCGAGGCATTGCTGTAGGAGGTTCAGCACCGGGCCGGTGTGATCTTCGACGATGCTCGTGAGGTAGCGGAAGACGTGCGTGTTCCGGCCGAAGGATCCGGTGGTCTGGAGGAGGTCGTCGAGTTGATCAAGGCACCAGGTGGCCGGGAATCGTCCGCTACCCACCAACGCTCCGGGGATATCCAGCAGCTCTCGTCGTTCCGGTGACTCTGGGCCGACAGGTGCTCCGGCGAGCATCGCCATTCGCCATTCCCACCAGAGGCGGACACGTTCGATGACGGCAGTGGGGATGTCTGGACCAGTCCGGAGGCCAGAGGCGATGTTCCAGGCGAGCTGCTTGAGGGCCTCACCGCTGGAGTTGGCGTAATAGTCGCGGATGATGCTGTCCTCGCCGTCCAGTTCGATGAGGCCGCCCCAGTAGCGCGCAAGGATGTCTGAGCCGAGTTTGATGCGGAGGTATTCTTGTCGGGTGGTGCCGTCTTCGGTGCGGGTGGAAGCCGCAGTGCGGTAGGCGCCGAGAAGGAGTTCGATGGCGGGCCGGTAGTTCGGTGAAGCCTCCAGGTATGCCTCCCACGCGAGGCGTGCCAGCGGCTCGCTTCCTGTCAGGAGATAGGCGTGGCGATCGGCCCAGTCATGGTCGAGGTCGGTCAGTTGCGCAAACCGCTCGCCGACGACGGTGACAATCAGGTCCGCGATGGGCAAGCCGGCAAGTGAGTCGGGTTCGGTCAGTTCATCCAGAACGCCGAACAGGCGCCGAAAGTCGGCATCGTGGGTGCGGCACCATCGCGCCCAAGCCACCATGGTGCGCAGCGCCTGGGCGCGAGGGTCACTCCAGTGATCGGTGTCGCCGGCCGCGGGCAGGTCGGTAGTGCGGAGGGTGGCGGTGAGGGTTCGCCAGATGGCCTCGGCCAGGTCAGGTACCGGCTGTGCCGTGGGACGAACGAGCATTCCGTGCAAGAGTTGGGCGCTCTCGCGGAGGATGTCGTGGGTTCGCGGACTGGCAGACCGCTCGGTGGCAGTGGCCGCCAACTGGACGAGGGCTTCGCTGTCGAGGTCCTCGCCGCGGCGGATGGCATCAGTGAAGCCACCGAGCGCGGCAACAAGATATGCATCGTCCAGGTCGGCGAACAGTGCGGATCGTGAGCTGTGGGTGCGTGCCTGCTGGCTGATAGCCGACCGTAGCTGGACCGCGAAGTCCCCTTCGGATTGCCCAGTGAACCAGTCGGCCGATGGGGTGAAGGCGCGAACGCGGGCAACGAGCTCAGTGGTGTTGAGAGCCGCCAGTTCGTCCGTGTCTACCGAACTTGGCGGAGTCCACACGAATGGCTCCTTGATGTCGTCGAGCGAGTCCGCCGGACCGTACTCCGTTTCGAGCCGCTGGAGGTCGTTCTGCAAATCGCTTGGCAGGATAGGCCGGATCGAGGCGTAGCGCTCCCGGCGCCACGTGTCCGTGAGGTGCCTCAGCTTTGTGTCGCTGATCTCCTCGTTGGCGTATCGACGGTGGCTTTCTTTCCACTTATCTGTGTGAGGCCCCTCCCGGACGATTTGCATCAGAACATCGCGGTGTTCGGGTTCGAGCTGTTCGCAGCGGGCCCGGGCCAGGCGCAGCCACTCGAGTGCGAGGGCATCGTCTCTTGCCAACTGTCGGTCGGACAGGGCCTGACTGACCAGTGCCGGCGTGAGATCGCCGTGATGCTCCAGCACGTGAAGACGTAGACGCCGGAAGATCAGCCACGGGTAGGTGTCGAGAACGGCAAGGACGGCGTGAAGGTCCGCCCGACTCGAGGTCAGAAGATGGCGAGCGGCATCTCGGACTGCTGCTGTCAGGCGTGCCTCTCGCAACTGGTAGGGGTGCGGGCGATCCTGTTCGAGAGTCGGGCAATACGTCCGGGACATGTCCATCCCAGACCGGCTTGCCGCTTCTTCAGGAGTCCCGCTCGCCTGATCTAGGAGGTCGGCAAGAATCTCCAGCCACGGCAGCCCCACGGACTCGGCGAGGCGGGGCGCGTAGTGCCCCAGGATTTGCTCGTACTCCCACTCATCGAGCCGACCGCCGCTTTGTGCCTCGTCGATTAGGGCAGCCATCAAGTCGAGTGCGGGTGCCTGATCGCTGTTCTCGGCGCAGTGGGCAACGAGGGCCGCGTATCGAAGTGGGTTGATCAATTCGCGACTACGGCGCGCTGCGGTTGTGGCCCTCGGAGCGAGCTTTGCAGCCTTGGCAGGCGGCATGCGTAGAGCTGCCTCCACCAGGTCGAGGTTGACGAACGGGTTGTCCGTCTCCGGGACATCTCGGGCGATGACAAGTACCTGCTCGGGGTCAGCTTCCGCAACACGGGCGAGGTATGCCGATGCCGGCCAGCGAAGATAGGAGACCTGGTTCCCCTCGTCGTCGACTGTCACAGGTGGGAGATCCGCGAAGAACCCCGCGCTGCGTAGTGGTCCGAGCCATGCCGGCGTAGTGAGCCGGGAAAAGAACCTCTCCCAGGTGATCTGGTTTTGAGGGAAGTCCTTACGTAGGCGCTGCGCGTCCGCGGTGGTGGGCTCCGGTATGTCGGCCAGGGCCTCCAGACGTTCCACGGACGCCAAGTAGTGGGCTTCGAAGGCGTCGAGGACGGTGTCGAGCATGCCTTCCAGGCTGTCGACTCGCTCAAGGATGTCTGCATCCACTGTCTGCGGATGTTCGAGGTTCCTCCTGTGCGCCCGCCCCTGTAGTGTGCCGACCGCCTTGAGCCACGCCTTCCCCGCTGGCGATGTCTTCTCGATGCTCAAGGCGGCCAGGATGGCCTCTACCGCCTTTTTGTGAGCTGTACCCGCGCCCGCTTCGCGGGGTACGCGGGCCTCATCAGGTAGAAGAACGGCCCTGACCGAACTCTCCAGCTCCCTGAGCAGGTGGAAGATCAGCATGGATCGGCTGTTGAGCTGGAAGTCGTGGTCGACCAGGCGACACATGTCCTCGAACAGGGCTGCTGGGCCGGGACCGAGATGCTGCAATCGTTGATGAATGCGCTCCCGACGAATGGAGCTGCTGTCATCCGGTGCAGGGGGGAGGGCTGGAGGCTCTGTCACCTGGCCATCATGCCCGTGCTCGTCGTCTCGTGCGGGCTAACGGAGCCAGCCACGGCGCTGAGGAACGACGACGGGGACTGGCGCGCCCAAGGGCGGCCGGCGTACGGAAGGGGGCTGTGGCGTGGAGAGATCGGCAGCGGTGCTGACGAGGTGGGCCAGGAGGTCGTGGGGAACGCCGGCCGAGAGGCGGATAGTCCACGCCGCTCGGTCGAGGTTGTCGCCGCCGTACAGCATCCAGCGGTCGGTCGTGGCGTGCAGGGTGTGCTCGAAGGTGATGGCACCGGCTGCGGTCCAGGTGGTGCGGGCGGGGTGGCTCGCCGGGTGCCAGGCAGCGTCGTGGAGAACGTCGTCCGGGCCGTACGCGGCCGTGAGGGGCGGGGCGTCGAGGTACTGGAGCATCGCGCGGATGAGGGGCACGGGGGTGCCGGCGGTGAGGGTGGCGTGCCAGAGGCGCTCGCCGACCGGGCCGTCGTACTCGGCGACCGTCCAGGCCACGTCGGTGCAGTGCCGGGCCTCGTGGTCGAACTCGGCTCGCACGGCGAGGGATTCGTGGGAGGCGATGGTCGTCTCGTCGGAGGGGCGGTACCTCTCCCACTGACGGTCCTCGTCGAAGAGGGCGGCGAGGAACGCCTCGTGCTCGCCGGGCTCCGCGACCGGAGGCTCGACCGTGGGCTCGGAGGTCTCCTCGGCGGTGGACGGGGGCTTGCCTGCGAGGAGCCGGCGGACGGCCTGTTCGAGGTCGGTGAGCGGGGCAGGGCCGGGGCGGACGGCGACGGAGTACAGCCGGTGGAACTCGGCGACGGCCTCGGCTTCGGTGTCGTACGAGGTGGAGATCTGCCGGAGATGGTTCTCCCCGTGGAGGTGGATGTGCCGGCGCACGCCGGTGGTGTAGGAGCCGACGGCGACGGTGGTGTGGCCGTCGTCGGCGTGCAGGTGAATGGTCAGGTGGCCGGTAGCGATGTCGTCGTGGATGCGCTGGGCCGCGGCGCCGACCTCGCGGATCTCGTCGCGTGTGCACCAGGGCATGGGGTGGTTCGCCCAGGTCCATTCGGTGTCGATCTCGTCCTGGAGGGCGGGGTCGATCTCGGTAGTGAAGCCGTACCGCTGGAGCTGTTCGGCGGCGCGGGCGGTGTAGTGGGGCTCTTCGCGGTCGATGCGGGCCAGGACCATTGTGGTCGGGCCGGTGCTGCGGAAGCCGTGGTCGTACAGGTGGGAGCGGGCGGCGTCGGCTGTGGGGCCCGTCGTGGTGGCGATGACGGCGGGCTGGTGGTCGGGGTGGAGGGCGAAGTGGACGTGGGCGTCGGCGGAGGCGTACGGCATAGGGTCCTTCCGAGGTTAGGGGGTTCGGCCGGTGGCGGCCCTCGCGGCGGGGCGCGCAGACGGCGGCGAGACGACGGGGGCGCGGCGCGTCGAGGGGCCGGCCCGTGTGGTGGGCGCGGCCCGCGCTCGCTGGGGCAGCGGCCGGCCGGTGGCATGCTGCCAGCGGGTACGGACGGCGCCGATGTCGGCGAGGGTCCGGCGGGCACCGGCGACGAGCTGGAAAGGTGTGTTCATCGGGTCGTCGGAGTACGCCTGGATGCGGCGGGCGGAGTGGTGCACCGTGGTCAGGAGCGAGCGTGTGAGGGCGCGTTGGCTCCAGTGTTCGATGGAGCCTGCGGGTTCGGCGAGAAGACGCAGAACGTTGCTCGGCTCGCTTCCGTCGTGCAGGAGGCCGCGCTGCTGGGCTTCCCACAGGACGGTGACGGGGTCGACGGGCTCGTGGCGGCGGACGAGGGTGGTGAGGCACTGCCACAGGCCGGCGTGCAGGGGTTGAGTGAAGTCCTCGGGCAGCAGCCACCGTACGGACTCGATGTCGGCGGGGCGGGCGGTGGCGGTCGCGAGCAGCAACTGCTCCTCCTCCGCCGCATCGGTGTGGTCGGGCACGATGGCCGGCGGGGAGGCCGGGGTGCGGGGCAGGGCGCCGGCGCGTGGAGGGAAGCGTGTGGCGATGTCGTCCACGACCGCGGCGAGCGCGTCCGCCTCGGCGAGCACTGTCGGGACGGGGTGCGGGAGGGTGTCGTCGTGGGCGGTCTGGAGGAGGTGCTCGGCGGCGGCGCGTAGCCGGCGGCGGGCGTGTTCGGCCTCGACCATCCGTGCGTAGGCCGCCGCGTGCCTTGGCCAGGGACAGACCTGGATGAGGGTGTGCAGGTAGGAGGCTGTCAGGCCGCGTGCCTGCTCCCGGCCCGCGGCGAGCACCTTGTTGAGCCACGTGATGTTCCTCGCGTGCTCGTCCGGGTCGGGCGGCGGCAGGGCGTTGATCGCGGCGAACAGGCCGGCGTGCGCGGCGGTGGAGAACGAGTCGGCGCAGATCCCGGTCATGTCGCCGAGACGTCGCGGATCGAGAAGAAGGGCGCCGAGGAGGGCTTGCTCGACGTGGAACACCGGCGGCGGCGCCGGGATCGTGTCGAGGTCGTCCTCGTCTGGATCGAGGTTATGGGGCATCAAGCGGCCAGGGTGAAGTCGTTGGGGTCGAGGGTGACACCGAGGTGCGGGGCGAGGAGGTGGCCGGCGAGCAAGGGCGGAACCGCGTTGCCGATCTGCGAGAACTGCTGGCCTTTGTTCCCGGCCCACGGGTAGTCGCCGGGGAAGGTCTGCAGCAGGCCGGCCTCGCGAGCGGTGATCCGGATCGGCTCCGGCACCGCAGGCACGTCCCCGTCCTGCGCCGACGTCGGGACCGGTTCGGCGACCCAGGTGCACTCGTTGGCACGGTGTCCGAAGAACAGCGTGCCTGCCGGCTCCTCAATGGACCGGACGGTGGCGTTTGCCTGGTTGTTGCTGCGCAGAGACCACGACCAGCGATACGCCTCGGAGGCAAACGTCGGCGCCGAGGCGGTGGCGGCACGGTTGTCACGGGTGCCGTGCCGCGCCGCCCACCCAGCGCCTTCGCGGCGGGACTGCAGGACCACTCCGTCCGGACGCGGCATCCAGGTGCCGCGCTCCCGCGCGTCGGTGAGGGTCTTGCGGGAGCCCGACGGGAACGGCTCGGGGCCGCCGCCGGGCCCGCCACCGGCGCAGACGGTCGGGACGGGGCGGTCGGTCGCTCCCCAGCCGAGGGCCTCGGCCATGGACACCCAGCGGGCGCGGCCCGGCCCGAAGAGGCTCTCGGGCTCGGCGACCTGGGCGTGGGTCGGCGTCGGGGGTTCGGCGGTACGGACGCGGGAGGCGAGCAGGATCGCCCGCCGCCGGGTCTGAGGCACCCCGTAGTCCGCGGAGTTGAGGATGCCGCACCACACGGAGAAACCCCAGGATCTCAGGATCTGCGCGTACTGCTTCCACAGCGGCAGCACGTCGGGCACTTCCTCCATGGCCACCCATTCCGGCTCGCCGACGGAGTTCAGGGCGCGCAGGTAGCGCATCGGCTCGGCTGCGAGCAGGGAGCGTTCGTCGCGACAGGCGGCCAGGAGCGCCTTCCGGGTGTCACGCCCGGCGGCGAGATCGGCGACCGCCTGGTGGACGAGCGGCTGGTCCACCAGGCCGAGGCGCTTGCCCGCCATGGACCATGCCTGGCACGGAGGCGAAGCGATGAACCCCCGGACCCTGCCGGCGAAGATCCATGCCGGGTACATCGCCACATCGGTGCGGATCGTCAGCAGACCGGCCGCCGCCCGCGTCCGGCACGCCCACTCGTCCCATTCCAGCCCGACGTCCCGGACCCCGAAACGGTGCAGAGGGACGCTCCAACCACCAGGACCTGCGAACAGATCAAGCACGAGCCCCTTCGGCGGGATCACGACGCGAGACCGAAGTCGTCCTGCTCGGCGTCGCCGCTGCAGCTCCAGGGGGAGCAGCCGTTCACCACACCCAGCTCGGCGGCCTCGGCTTCGGCCTCGTCGAGGGCGGCACGCTCGGCCCTTGTGACGTGGTCGATCGGCGCCTGGCCGAGCGGGACGCGGGAGCGGTGTAGGAACGCCTCCCCCAGCAGGGTGTTCCCGGTCGCGTTGGCGCGTGCCTTGCCCTTGCGGATGGCCGCGTCGAACTCGACGACGTCCTCCCACTCCGAGGGCGAGGTGTCGCGGATTTTTCGCCACTGGGCATTTCCGTGGAAAGGGCAAGTTATTGAGAATTGAGACAGGGTCGTGATCCTTTGTTCGGGGGGATGAGGCCGGTCTGAGGGGTCGCTGACTGTGCGACGGTCCGGTCATTCCGGGCGGGTGTCAGTGGTGCCTGCGATCGTGTGCGGCGTGGATGAACTTGTGGAACGTGTTGACGCTCAGGACCGTGTGCTGGGGGTAGTCAGTCGGAGGGACGCCGTTCGGGAGGGCTGGCTGCACCGGGTTGGCGTGGTGGTGTGCCGCGATAGGCGAGGCCGTCTTCTCGTCCATCGGCGGGCCGAGCACCTGTCCCGTTTCCCAGGGCACTACGAACTCGGGGTCGGGGGTGCTGCGGGAGTGGGCGAGTCCTATGAGCAGGCAGCTGCCCGCGAGCTCAGCGAGGAGCTGGGGGTGCGGGCGACAACGTGCCTTCGATTCAAGTTCCTCAACCGGGACGGGCTCAGCCCTCACTGGCTTGCGGTCTGTGATGCCGTGGTTCCGGAGATCGTCGCCCCTGATCCGGAAGAGGTGGCCTGGCACGGGTGGCTTACCGAGTCCGAGCTGCGGCGGGCTCTGCAGCAGCGGATCTTCACTCCTGATAGCCAGGCGGTATTCGATCGATATCTTGCTTGTCGTGCTGCCCCGGCTTCTGCGCAGGAACGGTGTTCTTGAGCTGGGTCAGTGGGACGAAGGTGCCGGTCGTTCCGAGGTCCCTGGGAGTGGGGCTGGCGGGGGTGGGGTGTCCGCGAGACGTTCGGCAAGGGAGGTGACCGCTTCGCGGTCACCTTCGAGTGCTTCGCGCTCGTCGTCGGTGAGGTCGACCTGTTCGAGCATCTTGTTGATGCCGTCCTTGACCGCAAGGAGCTGGCCCTTGGACGCGCGGGAGGTTGGCGGAGCGGCTTCTTCGCGGGCAGGGGCGTCACCGTCGCGGACGCGCGGGCAGCGTGGTGCCCTTCGTCCTGACCGGCGTCGGCGTGGTGCGCACGAGGCCGCAGTTCCGTACCGGACGTGCCGATACGAGGACTTGGACGCCGGCGGTCGTGAGCTGGACGCCGTACCGGTCTTGCTGGACGAGCTGGGTGAGGCAGACCAGTCCCTTGTCCATAAGGGCGTCGATGGTGGTGCCCCTCATGTGCGCGTACAGAGGGGCGATGACTTCTCGGGTGCCCGCGGCGCTCTCGTGGACGACGGCCTCACCGCGGGCGAACGCGGCGAGGCCGCTGCGCTGGGCTTCGCTGACCTTGACGGTGGGGGTGCTGGTGCCGAGGTTCTCCCGCGCCGCCTGTTCCTGGGCGTAGAGGTAGCCGTCGTGCCGCAGCAGGGCGCCGCTGACGTCCTGGACGGCCACCGGCGTTCGGTACAGGTGCGCGCGGGACTGCTCCAGCAACTGGTCGGCCGAGGCGGTGTCGCCGTGGGCGAGGGCAGAGACGGCGTCCGATGCGCGCGCGGCGGCGTTCGAGGTGGCCTCGGTGAGGCGACGGAGGATGGCGATCGCCTCCTGGCCGTCGATGGTGGTCGCAGCGTCGGAGAGTGATGCCTGGGTCAGGAGTTTGCCGGTGTGCAGCGAGGTCCGGTACAGGGCGCTGCCGGTACGAATGGTGTCCGCCAGCCGCTGTGGTGCCTCGCCCGGCTGCCGCGTGAGGCCGTCCAGCAGGTCGCCGCACTTCAGCAGGTACTGGGTCAGGGCCCACAGGTCCTCATCGATCGGGCCGGGAGTGAACGGGTGTGTCAAGAAACGGGACTCCTTGGCGAAGAGAAGAAGAGGGGATCGCGAGGACCGGCCCTGCCGCCGGGCGGCGCGGCGCAGGCGCCGGCGCGGCGGTCCTTGGGTCAGCGGAGTCGGGTTCGGGCGGGCTGCGCCGCGAGCGCGGCAGGCCGCTTCGAGGTGGGGGCGGGGGGACGGCCGAGCCTAGAGGCGAGCGCCGCGCGGCCGGCGTCGGTCAGGTACAAGCGCACCGAGAGCGACGTGTCCAGCGGGCGGGACGCGCGGGTGACCCAGCTCTGCGCCTCCAGGGAGCGGACCGTGGCCATGGACAGCCGGTCCAGCCGCAGCCAGGCTTCTTCGACCGTTCGGGCGTCCACGCTGACGTAGCCCTGGGCGACGGCCAGGAGGCACAGGTACTGGGAGGACGACATCACAGCGGCGGGCTCGGCGCCGTGCTGGGCACGGACCGCGACCGCGAGATCGCCGGCGGCACCGACGAGGTCGGGTGCTCCCAGGGCGGTCAGGGTCCTGGCCGCGGCCACGTGCCGCCCCGCCTCGATGAGCGTGTCCTGGACGTGCTTGGTACGGCCACCGGGCCGCTGCGCCATCTCCTCAGCGGAGAGAGTACGCAGGAGGCTCTCGGTGATCCGCAGGTCGTCAGCGGCTGTCGCGGCCTGCGTGGCGAGCAGCGTCATCCGGATGTAGATGTCGTGGGCGACGGGATTGAGGGGCAGGGGGATCCGTGCGGTGGCCTTCTGGACGTCCTGGACGTACCAGGAGATGGCGCCCGCCCGCGTGGCGAGGGCCTCGGCGATCTCCCGCGAGAGATGCTCTCCGACGCGCAGGAGTTGCAGGTCGTCGTGGAAGCTGGCGAACTCCTCGGCCAGGGCGAGGAGACGAGCAGGCATCGGGATCTCCGGTGACTTCGGGCTGACGGGGTGTTCGTGCTCGGCCGGCGTCACAGGCCCCTCCCCGACTTGGCCGTTCGCGTGACGGTCGAGGAAGCGACCGGGGGCATGCCGAAGAGCGTGGCGGGGATCGCTTGGGCGAACACCGTGATCGGACCGCGGTAGGACCGGGGGACGTCGCCGGCCGCCGCCTGCCGACGGGCGTCGAGGCGTACGGTCACGTCACGGTGTGCGGCGCAGGGACGGATCCGGCCGGCGAGCGCACAGGCGACGTCGTGCGCGATCGGGGCGTTGGGAGACGTGGGAGAACCTCCGTTCAGGAACGTCCTGTTCGTGGGGGCGGTGTGAGCGGACAGGGCCGGGGCCCGTCAGCGGTAGGGGAAGAGAGCCGTTACGCGGCCTGTTCGAAGTCGCCCTTGGACGGTCGCTGTTTGGCGACGGCGCGGGCGGTGATGGCTTTCGAGGCGCGGGCGGAGGCGGCGGCGAGTTCGTCGGCGCCGGGCTCGGCGTACCAGGGGCGCAGGTCGAGCATGGCGACGCGCATGCCGGTGGCCAGGCACAACGCGCTGCCCTTGGGTAGGGCGCGGATGGCGTCGGCAGGCAGGATCCGCTCCTGCCGCATGCTGATCGAGGTCGACTTGCCTGACTCGGAGACCGAGGTGGAGGTGGTCTCCACGTCGTGGTCGCCGATCATCCGCGAGAGCTTGTCGGCGAAGTCCGGATCGTCGATGCCCGAGCCGATCACCTTCACCGTGGCCGCCGACCACATCGCGTCCATGCCCGCGTCACCCCACACTTTCTGGCCTTGGCGGTAGGACTGCAGGATGGTGATCGGGATGATCCCGCGCGACCCGAGGTGGGAGTACAGGTCGGGCAAGTCCGAGATTTTGCAGACGTTGGCGGCCTCGTCGAGGATCGCGAGCATCGGTGGGTCCAGCCGCCCGCCGGCGCGCTCGGCCTGAGCGGTCGCCGCACGCATCACGGAATCCGCGCACGCCGCGATCAGCGCTGAGGCGCCGCCTCCGCCGTCCTTCGACAGCAGGAACAGGGTGTCGGTGGAGGTCACGAAGTCGGCCGGCCGGAACTCGGGGGTGTCCTTCTGCGGGGTGACCCAGGCGGCGATCTCGCTGTTGAGGAGGGCGGCGGCGTACTGGCGGGCGGTCTCGTAGATGCCGTCCCGCGTCTCGGGCGGTCCCTCGACGGTGCCCTTGAGCTGGGCTGCGACCGCGGCGAAGCCGTGATCGCGGAGGATGTCGAGCGGGGTGCGGTCGGCCGGGAAGGCCAGCCACTGCATGATGTCGGTGATCGGCCGCTCGTCCAGGGCTGCGGCCAGGAGCAACTGGGACAGGATGTTGCTGCCGGCCTTCGACCAGAAGTCGCCCTGCTGGGAGGCATCGACGCTCGCGGCGAGGAAGTGCCCGGCGAGCCGTCCGGCGCCGTCGAGGGTCTTGGCGTCGGCGAGCGGGTTCCACCACATGGTCCGCTCGGCGTGGGCGATCTGCTGCGGGTCCATCGACCACACCCGTCCCACGGCGGCGCGCGCGTCGAGGCACGCGGTGTAGGCGTCGCCGGCCGCCTTGTTCGAGGTCAGCAGGACCGGTCCGGGCGCGGCGAGGATGGAGGGGATCGCCAGGCTGGTGGTCTTGCCGGAGCGCGGGGCCATGATCGCGACGGCCACATCCTCGAAGCCCATGCGGACCTCGTGACGGGTCCCGGTGAGGTTGCCGAGGAGGACGCCGGCGTCGCGCGGCTCGATGTGCTTGGCGGCCTTCAGGCTCGGCCGCAGCGAGCGCGCCTTGGACTCGATGGCCTTGGCGAGCAGCGGCTCGATGTCGCGGGCCTTGGCCATCCCGTCGACCTTCTGCTTCCGGCCACCACCTCGGTTCTTGTACCGCAGCCACACGGCTCCGCCAGCGGCGGCGAGCAGCAGCGTCACCAACACGGGGATGACGCGGGTGGCCAGGAGCAGAGACGTTTCTCCGGCCTGCGGCCACAGCTGTTCGGGGCGCAGGAGAGCATCGGCCGGCCGGTAGGGCGCCCACGTGCCGGTGCCGGTGGCCCAGGCGGTGAGGTTGCCGCCGAGCCAGGCGATGGAGGCGAGGGGAAGGCCGACGGCGAAGGCGCCGAGGAGGACCTTCAGGGCTATGTCGTAGCCGTTGGAACTGGAGGAGGGAGCGGAGCGCAAGCGGTGGTTCCTTGAACGGTGCGGCCCCTGGTGGGGCGGGGGAGCGTCAACGGGCGCGGCGGGGCGCCGGCGGCGGGGTGGGAGGCGCGGGCGGTGGCGGACTGGCGCGGCGGGCGGCGAGGCGCTCGATCCGCTCCGGCAGCGTGCGGGCGACGCTCTCGGCCAGCCACTCCTGCCAGTGCAGGGTGATCCTTCGGCGGGAGAGGCCGACGGTCTGCTCGTGGGAGCGGCGTACTGGCTCCGGATCGGCGAGTGCCTGCATGAACGCGGCCACGAGAACTCGGGGTGTGCCGCCGCTGAACCAGGCTTTCCACACGGGGTCGTCCTCGTCGAGGCTGGCCGTGACACGCCAGTTGCGGCTGCCGGAGAGATTGAAGTGCTCGCCCCTCACACGGCCGTCCGGCGAGCGGAACTCCCCGTTGCCAACGGAGTCCCATTCGGCATCCCACAGCGGCTGGTAGGGGGCGGATATCGCCCGCGCGTTGTAGCCGGGGTCGGTGAGCGCGTCGGTGACCGAGGCGATCAGCTCGACGGGCGTCCCGCCGTCGAAGGAGGCGTTCCAGACCGATCCGGTGCGGCCGTCGCGATGCGAAAGGTGCCACCACGGCTCGTTCGGATGGGGCTCGAGGCGGAGCATCGACTTCTGGTCGGGGCTGGTCAGGATCACCCGGGGCATGAGCGGGTCGTGGCCGTGGCTCCACCCGGCGCCGGCGTGCAGGGCGGCGGTGATCCAGGCCGGGTCACCGGGGCCGGCGAGGTAGCGGGGCGAGATGAGCGCCTGCTCGACCTTGACGCTCACCCGCGCCTCCCGGCCGGGCGCCGTACCGGCGACGCCGCCGGGGCCGGTACGGCACCCAGGATCCGAGTCGGTGCCTTGAGGGCGACGGCGTGGATGCCGAGGAGGGCCCGGCCCTGGGTGGCCCAGGTGTCCAGGGAGTCCCACGCCTCCTCGTTGCGCTCGGCAAGAGAGTCGACGAACTCCTCCTGCGACACCGGCGGCAAGGCCCGCCGGGCTTCGCGGACTTCGGCATGCCCGCGCTGGAGCGTCTCCAGCTTCTCCAGGGCGCGGGCGAGCTCGGCGAGCTGCCACGCCCATCGGGGCTCGATGTCACCGGCGTTGATGTGCTGGAGCTGGACGGCGGCCGTGGCGAGTAGCTCCCGGGCCGAGGGGCGGACCTCCTGGAACGCTCTCCAGGTCTCGGAGTCCCGCTGGACCATGCGCCAGCCGTACGACACCTCGTCGTACGGCCAGCCGTCGGCGTCGGTGTGCTCGTCGGAGTAGGCGTCCCAGGCGGTGAGGATCGCCTCGCTCTCGACCAGGAACGCCTCCAGCCGCCTCAGCAGGAGGGCGTGCCGGTCGGGCGGGAAGGTGGTGGACGGTGTGGTCAGGGTGTTTCCTTGTGTCGAAGGCGGTGGTCAGCGGCTGCGGGCGGGCGGGCGACGCGACGACGGGTGTGTTCGGCGCCGGCTTGGCCGCGATCGGCGGCGTGGTGGGGCGGTGCCGGCGGGCCTCGGCGAGACGCTGTTGGTGCGCGGTCACGATCTGTTCGCCGATCACGATTTCCCGGCCCACGGTCAGGTGCGGGCTTTCGTCGATGGCGAAGCGCGGGCGCGGCACGGGTGCCGGGTCGGACAGGGCGGTGGCGACGGCGCCGAGCACATGGTTGGGCGTTCGGATGTCCAACGAGGCCCGCCACAACAGCCCCTCGGGCCCGTACGGTCCCCGGTAGCGGGCGACCTCGATCTCCCAGCCGCAACGGCCCATGGAGGGCGAGATCCGCTGCTCGACCATCGCGGTGAGGTCGGGCGACATGATCTGGTGACCGCCGAGCTCATCGGTGGTGTGCTCCCAGCCGCGTGTGGTGAGGATGGCCGCGAAGTCTTCCCGGGAGGTTTCCTCCGGCTCGGGGAGCAGGAGGGTGTCGGTGAGTCCGGCGACGATCTCCACCGGCGTGGAGCCGCTGAACGCGGCGTACCAGTTGCTGGGGCCGAATCCGCTGTGCACCGTCCACCAGTTGCGCGTGTACTGGGCGGAGGGCTTGAAGACCAGCTCGTGCTGCTGGTCGGGGCTCTGCATGCGGATGTCCGGGTGTAGAGGGTCGCAGGGCGTGCTCCAGCCGGCGGCGCGCAGGGCGTGTGTGACGTGCCGGGGGTCGCCGGGTCCGGCGAGGTAGCGCGGGGAGACCGGCGAGCCGAGCTTGTTCGTGTACTCGTTGGCGAAGGCGTCGAGCTGACGCCAGGTGATCACGGTGGTCCTCCTTCTGTCTCAGGACGGGTCAGCGGCGGGTCCGGGCGCCGCTGGCGGGGGTGTAAGGGCGGGGGGTGGAGCGCGGCCGGGAAGTGCGGGCGCTGTTACGGGCCCAGGTGGCGGCGCGGGCGGCCGTGATCCGGGCCTGCTGCCACGCGCTGAGCTGGGAGGGCTTGACGGAGACCGACCAGGTGCGGATCTGCGTGCTCAGCGGAACGTGTCCGCGCGGACGCATGACGGGGTCGGGGTTGGCGAGTTCGGCCGAGAAGGCTTGCACCAGGTGCATCGGCGTGCTCGGCGAGAAGTTCGCGGTCCAGCCGTTGCCCTGGCGGTCCTTCGCCCCGGTCCACCACATCGCCTCGCCGTCGGGGCCCTGGTGGTACTGCATCCAGGCAGTGCCGTCGGGGCTGGTTGCGGTGTAGTGCTCGCCTTCGAATCGCGTGTGCCAGTTCTGCTCCTGCAGCGGCGCCCAGACGTTGGGGGCGTGCGCGGAGCGCGGCCGGGTGAGGGCGTCGGTGAGGCCGGCGACGATCTCCACCGGGGTCTGCCGGCCCAGGTGCGCCGACCACTCGTCGCCGTGACCGCTCGCAGCGCCGTGGACGGTCCATCCGCCGGGCAGGACGTAGGGGTGGTACGAGATGCGGATGGTGCGGTCCGGGCTCTCCATGGCCAGGGGACCGCCGGTCTTGGAGTGGTCCCGCCATCCTGAGGCCCGTAGGAACTCGGAGACGTGGCGGACGTCGCCGCCGCCGGCGAGGCCGCGGGGGTGGACGAGGTAGTGCTGCTCGGCCTGTTCGCCCGGCCCCCAGCCCTGCCACGTCCTCTTCATCGGTGCCGCCGGATGACGAGCGGGGCGGGCACCGGTGGCTTCGCCGCTGTTGCGGCGGGCTGGGCACCGACCCGCCGGAGGGTGACACGGTGTTCGTCCAGGTCTCCTCCGATGGCGTCGAGGTCGTTGGCGGCTCGGCCGAGGGCGAGCCACACCTCGGCCGGCAGCACGCCCCGCTCGGCCTGAGCCTTCGCGAACGTGCTGCTGACGGACACGAGGCCGGTGACGCCGTCGAGCAGTCCGTCCTCCGGGTCGAGTACGTGAGCGATGACCTGCACCGCTTCGTGGGGAGGGAGCTGGGCGAGGTGGTCGGTCAGCAGGCCGAGCTGTCGGGCGATCTCGTCGGCCAGTCGCACGGGGTAGGGGGCGGGGTGGGACATGCTCCTCCGGGTCGGTGGGCGGTCAGTGGTGCTGGTGGCCGACGCGCTGCGTCTCGGCGAGGACCGACTCTGGGCGGGCGCCGGCCAGTGGGGAGACCTGGTTGGGGCCGGTCGGGATGCAGGCGCGCAGGTAGCGGCGGAACAGGGCTGTCGCGAGGCGGGGCTTGAGCAGGGAGGTGATCGGTGTGGGTGTACGGGGTGCTACGGGTTTCTCCGAAGGTCGAGCGGGGCGGGGCAAGCGGCCCCCGGCCGAGGCCGGGGGCCGCACGAACGGTCTTACGGGGTGCGACGGGCTGGTGCGGGGCGTGAGGAGGAGGGGGCCGGTGCCGGGTTCCGCGGTGAGGTGTGGGCCGTGCGGGCGAGGGCCTCGTGCGCGGCCTGCTGGAAGGCGGCTTCGTCGAAGACTTCCGGAGTGCAGTTGACCTTGTACCCGGCCAGGCGCAGGGCCGGGATGGCGCGGGTCGCCAGGCGTTTCTGCTCATCGGTATCGAGGTGATCGGGCACGGTGTGCCAGATGTAGAGGGGCGAGCCGACGGGGTTCTCGTGGCGCTCCAGACCGAGCTGTTCCAGCAGTTCGTGGAGCGCTGCGGGAGCACCGGTGGGGGTGTCGGCGTGGATGGTGGTGGTCAACGGCTTGACGTAGAGCTCCACGTCCGTGCCGTATTCGTCGGCCAGATTGGCCACGGATCTCCTTTCTGGGTCAACGGCGGCGGGCGGCCGGTGACTGGGCGGGGCCCGGCGGCAGCGACGGGGCGGCTGGCTCTCGCGGAGTGCCGCCGACGTGGTCGCGGGCGAGGCGGATGAGGTACGCGGCGTGGGACAGCGAGTCCGCGGTGTCCCCGAGTCGGGCGACGGGACCGGCTTCCTTGCCATGGGCGTCTTGGCGGATCGCAGCGTTCCAGGACCCGACCACGACTTCCCGGACGAGGGGAAGCAGCCCGTGGACCGGGGCGGCGATCTCGGTCAGGACCTCGGCCACCTCACTGCTGGTCTTGGCGGCGAAGGTCCGTTCGGCGAGCTGGGCGATATAGCGCAGGGCCGCCTCCCGGTCGCCGTCCGGTGTCGCCAGCGTGTTCAGGGAGGGGTCGAGGTGGACGCTGTGGCCCGCGGTGAGCAGGGCGTGCGCGGCGGCGGTCGCCCTTCAGGCGCTGTTCCTCGAAGGGCAGTGCGTGGGGGAGCCGGTGGTAGTCGCAGCGGGGCCCGGGGGCGGAGAGGAAGCCGGTTCGTTGAAGGATGTCCGCCGCCCGTTCGGTCCCGCCGATGGCGACGACCAGACCGGTGCGGGGGTCCTGGGTGATGGTCACGTACTCCAGCACCCAGAAATCTGGTTCCTTCTGGCTCATCGAGTCCGGGCGGCCGGGGCTCGGGTGCCGGCCGGAACATGTGGCACGGACGCCGGGGCCGAGGTGGGCGCGGTCCGGCTGGCCGGGTGCTGGAGCGCCGTGCCGATGCCGAGGGCTTCGAGCTGGGGGCCGATCGCACGCAGGGCACGGGCCTGCGCCTGGGTGTCATCCGTGCCGAGGCGGTAGATGCCGCTCTGCGGGTCCTGGATGAAGCCGTTCGCTTCCAGGACGGCACCGGCCTGGTTGCCGACGGGGGCGGTGGCGACGCTGCCGTCCGGCTGCCAGGTCAGGACGAGACGGTCCGGCTGGGAGGGCTGGATGCCGCCGAGGGCGTTGTCCCGGACCTGGGCGAGGGCGCTGTCGTAACGGACAAGGAGGTCGCTGGCGACCTGCTCGGCACTCAGGAACGGGTCGTCCGTCAGGGCGATGCCGTTGGGTTCGGGGACGGCGCGGTACGCCTCGTCGGGCAGGGCGCGCGGGGCGACGGCGGCGACGAGGAAGCCGTCGCGCTCGTCACGCCGCTCAAGGAGGACGAGCTGGGCGCCGTCCGGGCGGGTCAGGACGGCTGCCTGCCGCAGCGGGTGCTCGGTGAGGGAGGCGGCGACCAGGTCCAGGTCCCAGATGCGATCAGCGAGTTCGGCGAGATCGTCCTTGGCGTCCGGCGGGAGGTAGGAGCTGGTCCAGGTGTCGGGGAGTTCTCCGGCGAGGACGTCGGCGTACGAGGCGAGGCGTTCGGAGGTGTCGTGGTGGTGCATGGTGTCCTTGGGCGAGGTGAGGGTCAGCGGCGCAGGCCGGCGGCGACCGGGGGCGGCGGGGCCGGAAGCGTGCGCGGTGGGGGAGGGCAGGCGCACACGGCGGAGCGTTCGCGTTCGGTGGCGGGGACCTCTTCGGTGCAGGTGCTGCGGCCGGGGTGAGGGGCGTGCCGGTCGGCGAGCGCGTTGCGGGTGTGGGTGAGGTCGCTGCGGAGGACGCGGAGGTGCTCGTCGGCGAGGTAGTGCAGCCGTCGGGCGATGTGCGGGTCGGCCGCCTCACCGAGCCCGTCATGGAAGTCGGCGGTGGCGACCAGCACCTCACCCAGAGCGGTGAGGATGCCGTCGTGGGCGGCGGTCAGCTCGGTCAGAGCATCGGCCACTTCGTCGGTCGTGGTGGCTTCGTGGATCTTCTGGGCGAGGTGAGAGACGGAGGCGCCCAGCGGCAGGTAACTGGCCGGACGGGAGCCGGAGTCGAAGTCCTGGTGACAGCCGACGTGGTACCCGGCGACGCGAAGCCGTGCGACGGCGTCGGTGGCGAGGCGGGTCTCGTCCGGCTCGGTCAGCCCGGTGGGGGTGCGGTGGTAGGTCTCGTGGAGACGGACCACGGCGACGAACCCGGCGCGCTGGAGGATGCTGTGCGCCCCGGGGTCCCCGCCGCGCGCGAGGACTTCGTCGGAGTGCGGGTCGCGGCGGATGTCCAGGAAGCGGTCGGCAACGGGCAAAGAGACGTTTCTCCTACAAGGCTCGATGGACCGGGGGCCGGGCGGCGGACGGCGTGGTGGCGACCCGGGGCCGGACCAGGTCAGCGGCGGTGGCGTCCAGGTCCTGCTGGATGCCGTGGAGGCGGTGGGCGATCAGCTCCAGGCGGTGCGCAGCATCGACACCGGCGGCGCCGGGAAGGCAGGCGATGCGATGTGCGGTGTGCTCGACGAGTCCGCGGACCGTGGCCAGCGGTCCGGCCTGCTCGTCGGCGAGCTGCGCGAGCACACTCGCGAGCTGGGACGACACCGCCGGTACCGGCCCGGAGGCGACCCGAGCCGCGGATGCGGTGCGCACCGCGATCAGGCCCAGGTCCTCCTCCACGCGACGGGCCTCGCCCGTGAGACGCCGCAGGACGTCGGCGGGCGGCGCGTGCCACGCACCGTCGAGGTGGACCAGGTTGGCAATCAGGTCGAGGCGCCCTGGCTGGGCCTGGACGGCGATCCACCGGCAGCCGTGTCCCTTGCCCGGGATCTCGACGCCGGCGGCGCGGACGAACCGGTGGGCGACCTCACCCCACTCCGGGCCGGTCAGCGGCCGGTCGTCGGGGTGGAGCCGGACATCGAGGTGGAGGATCGCCCGCCGTTCGCCGTCCGGGCCGGCGGCGAACGGATGCTCCAGGAGGGCCTCGTCGAGGTGATCGGCCCACCGGGCGAGCGTCCAGGTCCTCCTCGGGTCCAGGTCATAGTCATCCAGGCCCGGCCAATGGGCTACGACGCTGCGTTCCGGAAGCCGCTCGCTCGGCGAGATGGGTCGCCCCAGCGCTTCGGCGAGCGGATCGTACGGGGTATCGGTCTGCTCGTGGAGACGCGGGATCACCGGCCGGCCCGGACGTCGGCGACGTGCACCAGCTGGCCCACGGCGGTGGTGGTGTACCAGCCGCAGTCGATCAGGGCGTTGTCGTCGGGGTACTTCGGCAGGAGGGCGTCCTCCATGGCCCGCAGGTGGATCAGGCAGTCCGGGCAGCGGCGCGAGAGGTGCACGAGGTACCGGGGGTGGGCGGTGACATAGGACTGTTGCCCGCCGGTCGCGTCGCGCAGCCGCCAGCCGTCCTCGTCGGTCGGCAGATGCCAGGACGGTGCGACCACGCGCATCGCGTCGCCCCACAGCTCGCCACCGGCTACGCCCTTCAGGATGACGACCGTGTCGCCGGCCTGGAAGTGGGCGTGGGTGACGTCCCGGTCGGGAGTGAGCGGGTCGGGAGTGAGCGCGACCACGGGGTCGGGCGGGAGCTGAGACATGCGATTCCTTCCACGCGGGGCGGATGCGGTGGGAGGAACAATGGTCCGGAGGATCGCCGGTTTGGCTAACCGGCGATCCTCGGCTATGTTGCGCCGCGAACAAGCGGATCGGCACCGAGCCTGATCGCATCGGACGATCCGGTGGTACGCGACGGGGGCCCGCAACTCGCTGACGCGGTTGACCTTGCACCAGTCCGCCGCCCGTTGTCAGTGGTGCCCGCTAAGTTCCTCCCGAGCGCGGGGAGGGCGCATTGGGCCGCAAGAAGCAGGACATGTGGATCAGGCTGATGGTGCTGTTCACCAACATGGGGCGCTGCGTCTACTGCGATTTCGCAGAATCACAGGAGATCGACCACGTCATTCCTGTGAAGCACGGGGGCCGAGACCACTGGTCCAATCTGGTCCCGGCCTGCGAGCCGTGCAACCAGGGCAAGAGCGCAAAGGGACTGTTGGCGTGGGTTGCTGAGCTGACGTATCAGCGAGACAGGGCGGAAGCCAGCACCTGGCCACACGGGAACAAGGGCCTCTGGTGGATGCGGGCGAGAATCGAGCACGAATTCGACGAGGTCATGGCTCGCGTCGAGGGGGTCAAGTCGGAGTTGGACGACGAGGCGCGCAGAAACTGGTTCCTTGACCGCTATTGGTTTCTCGGGAAGAACGATCCGGTCTATCTCTGGCGTGGCTGGATTTCGAGCCGCGTAGAGAAGGCCCGCGAGGAAGGCTGGCCGAAGCCGCCCCCGCCGCCGCGCATGAGGGTCGTACGAACCCGCCTCGGGCAGGTGATGGAGCCGATCCCAGAGGGCGAGACAACGTGACGGTGACCTGTACACAGGAGGGCCTGCCTGACGCACGAGCCCGGCTGTGTGCTGGCCGCCGTCAGCGGAACGGGTTCTCCGTCCCGCGGTCGCCCTCACCGGCGGCATCCAGGAGTTCCAGCAGGTCACAGCCCTCGGCTTCACGCTGGTCGATCCACCACCCGGCGCGGGTGATCGAGCGGGCCTTCTCTTCCAACTCTGCCCAGTCCGCCTCGTCCCAGGAACCCTCGACGACCAGGGCGGCGTACGCCGAGGTCATCAGCTGGTGGCGGGATCGCTCGCCCCAGTCCAGGGCCTTCTCCGGTCCCTCCAGCTGCGGCATGTCGAACTGCTTCGCCCACGCGGCGGCAGCCTCCTGCTCCGCAGCTCGCCTGGCCGCGAGCCACTCCTCCTTGGACTTCGTGTCGGCGTCACGGGCCGCCTTCCAGCAGTCGGTGCAGTCCCGGCCGGCGAGCCAGCGGGCGAACCCCGACCGGCGGTCGGCCGCCCGGTCGGAGAGATTGTGCATTACCTCGTGTCCACAGCTGTGGATCACGGTCCAGACGGTCTTGACCCCCGGGGAATTCCGGTTGCTGGGCGTTACGTTCGAGGTCGGGCTGCTGGTCTGGGGCTTCAAATCGTGTGCCTTTCGTCGGCGGTTGGGGTGGTGGCCTGCGTCGCTGTGGAGGGTCGTGCATCAGATGCACGATTCGGGCGGCAGACGGAGGTGGTCCGGGTGCTCGGCGGTGGTCTCGGGGGCCGCTTCCGCCTTCTGAGGCGTCTCAGCGTGTCCTGCGGATGGCGTCTGTGGCCGCCGTGGCGATGGCGGCGGGAGCGCTGGAGGGCCGGGGCAGGTGCAGCAAGGTGGTCCCCGGCAAGTGGCGGGACTCTGCGGTGAGGGTGAGCTGGAGTACGGCGCAGCCGGCGGTCGTGAGCTGCTTGACGCGGGTGATGGCTTGAGCGGTTTCGTCGCTGCCGTAGTGGGCGTCGGTGACGATCACGAGGAGGCGGCCGGCGCCGGGGCGGCTGAGTTCGAGGCCGTGGTCGAGTGCGTCGATGGCGTCGCCGAGGTTGTGATGGCCGCCGGTGGCATCGAACGTCGTCACGCGCTCTGGTGCTCGGTGGGTGGGGCGGGTCAGTGCGGTCAGGTGCCTGTCATAGGCGATGGTGGCGGTACGGGAGTCGGGGTCGGTCAGGGCTGCTGCGCGTGCCACGATCCAGGCAGCGGACGCGACGGGCGCGCAGGCGGCACGCATGGAGCCGGAGACGTCGACGGCGATACCCACGCGCAGCGGTGGGGTGGGGGAGTTCCGGCGGCGGGTGTGGGTGAACGGTTCTGCGGTGGGGACCGATCCGGCCACGCGCTGGGCGTCGCGGGCGAGGGCCGCGCGCATGTTGAGGCGGCCGGGCGGGGTGGGGCTGGTGGTCCGTTCTTCGGTCCGCTCGCGGTAGGCGGCGGCACGCAGGGCGCGGCTCAGGCGTGCGGCGGCACTCTGCTCGGCGGCGGTGGGCCTGCGGGTGCCGGTGACCGGGTTGCTGCGGGGCGCCGGTCTGCCATTGGGGGTGACGGTGGTGCCACGGGCGTTGAAGACCGACCTGGCGGTGGCGGCGGCTTTGCGCCGCTGGCCGGCCCGCTGGGTGCGGTCCTGAGCCTGCGCCTTGGACCGGGCGGCCTCGGCGTTGGCCGCTGCGTCCTGTGCCGCGAGGTCGGCGGCGTCGGTGGCGGCCGTACTGCCCATGACGACCCCCACGGCGCCGGACAGCAGATCGGTGAGGTTCTCCGGCACGGGCAGGGCGGGGGCCGCAGTGTCCAGAGCGTCGCACCATTCTCTCGCGTGCGCGAGCATGGTCGTGGCGTCGTGGTCGGCGCACTGGTGGGCTGCGGTCCAGATGCTGGTGAGCGTGGCCAGCAGGTCTGCACCCAGCACCTGTTCGCACAGATCGGCGACGGCCCGGGTCTCGCCGGCGTCCAGGATGCCTACGTCACGGCGGCCGAGGATCAGGGCCGCCACGGCGGCTGCGTGCTCGATGCCCTGGAGGGTGGGGTGGGCGAGGTCGGGCATGACCAGGGTTCGGGCACTGGTGCGCAGGTACGTGCGGTCCGTGGGCCGCGTGATCAGGTGTGCGCCTTCGACGCGGCTCTCCTCCAGCAGGAGCGCGGCCTCGACGACACGGGGGTTCGCTCCGGCAGGCGCCGTCCAGACGGAGTGGGCCGCGTGCGCGGCCTCGTGGACGAACACTCCCCAGGCGGCGGGATACCGCTCCTCGTCGCCCACGATCCGCGGATGGATCTCGTGGGGCTGGAGCGGGGCGAACAGGCCGGCGTCGAGCTCGACCTCGCCCAGAGTCGGGAAGAACGCGGCCGGTGCGCCGCTGCGCGTGCCGGGGCGGCAGGTGACGAGGAGGTCCTGGCGGCCGGAGAGGGCGACCAGCCGATCGCCGAGTTCGGCTCCCACGCGCAGCCACGCGGCCGGGGAGGAACGGGGCTGCGCGGGCGGGGCACCGTCGTCGTCCCAGCGCGCGAGGTCGGCGTCGTCGTCCGGCGTGGTGGCGGGGGCCTGGACGTGGCGGTGGGCGCTCATCGTGAGCGGCCCCGGTGCGCGGAGCCCGTGCTGCCCGGAGGCTGCCGGACGGCCGAGGCGGAAAGCTGCTTGCCGAGGGTGAGGGGCGCGATCTTCTTGACGCCGACGGCCTTGATGACGGCGGCGGCGACGGCGTCGCGATCCTCCTCAGGAGCGATGCCGACGAGGTTCGCGAGCGCGGCATTGGTGCCGAGGACGGCCTCGGTCTTCTGGTAGCTGAGCAGCTCTCGCAGCTGGGGGGCCCAGCCCAGCTCGCCCAGTTCGACCTGGCGGGCGAGGTGCCGGGCGACCCGGACCACCCGGGCATCGATCCTCAGCGCTAGCGCGAGGTCGTAGTCCGTGCCGACCTGGATCTGCACGCTGAACCGGCTCGCGAGCGCCTCCGTCAGCACCGCGCCGTGGACGCCGGGATTGTGGCCCGCCACCACGTAGAAGCCCGGCTCGGCCTTGATGGTCTCGCCCTTGTGGGCCTTGACCTGGATCTGCCTGCGCCCGTCCATCGCCGGATACAGCGCCGCCAGGACCTTCGGCGAGATCAAGGTGGCATCGTCGATCAGCAGGGCGCGACCCTCGGTCATCGCGGTGACCAGCGGACCGTACTGGAAGACGTAGTTGCCGCCGTCGTCCTGTGTGTACTCGCCGATCAAGTCGCCGACCGTGGTGTCGCCGTCACCGGCGACGGTGAGCAGGTCCGGGAACGCCGCCTCGACCAGACTCGTCTTGCCGGTGCCCGGAGGGCCGTAGAGCAGCACCGGCACGTCGGCGTCACGCAAGCGATTCAACGCCTCGACGTCGGGCAGATCGGCCAGCTCCCGGGGGTGGTAGAGCTGACCCCCCGCACGGCGGATTGGGCCGGTCTGCCTGGGCGTGGCTGCCGCGAGAATGGTCGTGCGGGCCGTGGCCGCCCGGGCGCGGGGAGAATGGGTGCCCGGTGGGCTGATCACAGCGGTCTGCGCGGCTGCGGCGGTCTTCGCGTTCGCGCGGAACTCCGGTTGTCCGGTTCCGCCTTGGTCGGCCTCACCGCGTCGCACCAGGGTGAGGGCGGCGTTACGGACGGCGCCGTGGGAGTGGCCCAGCTGCCTGGCCATCTCCCCGACGGTGAGCGTGTCCGCCGGCCGGTCGGCCAGCAGCCGGGCCACCTTGGCCCGCAGCTCGCCGCCCTTGGTGCGCGTAGGCGTGACGGGTGTGGTCAAAACGAGGTTCCTTCAACAGGTGCGGGTGGGGTTGGCGCTGCGCTGGACAGGCTGGCCGATCTGGGACCGGATCACGGACTGTGCCGACATCGGCGACCGGGCCAACCGGGGCGCACCGTCGGCGCTCACCGGCCGACCGAGGACTCGGTCCAGGTGCACGGGGTGGCCGGCGACGAGCAGTTCGCCGGCTGCCGAGCAGGCCCGTGCGTCCGCTCCGTACCAAGTTCCGTCGCTCGGCAGGCGCAGACTGGCGCCTCTTCGAATCCGTCCTGGAGCAGGATCCGCCGGGCGGCGGCGTTGTAGGCGGTGGTGGTGATCTCGCCGGTGATGGTGTGCCGGATCGTCATGAACGGCTCTGCTGGTGCTTCGGACAAGACGGATCTCCTATCGGTGGTGACGGGAAAACAGTGGGGTGTTGGGGGTGGTGTCGTGGATCAGGGCGTCTTGTGCCGGCTCCTGGGCGGGCGACGGTGCCGGCCGCGGCGGTCCTGGTGTCCGGCGTGGCCGAGGCGACGGCGTGCGGCGAGCAGGACGACGAGCGCGAAGGCCGCGCCGGCGGCAGGGAGCGCTGCAGTGGTAAGGGGCTGCTCGGCGAGGCGCCCGGCCAGGGCGGTGCCGGCTGACTGTCCGGCGCCGATCGACAGGATGAGCCACGCGTACGCCTCGCTCGTGCGACCGGCGGGGGTCAGGGCGTCGGTGGTCACGTAGGCGCACGCGACCACGACGGTCAGGAACACACCGGGCACGGCGACCGCGGCGGTGGCCGCGTACGGGCCCGGGAGAGCAGCGAGCGGGAGCCAGCCGGCCAGGAAAAAGGTTCCGCCGCCGATCAGCCGATCCGTGGTGGTACTTCTCCAGCGGCGGCGTCCGTAGAGGAGGCCGCCGAGGAAGCTGCCGGTCGAGAACGCGGCGGGCAGGATTCCGGAGAGCAGCTCCTGCCTGTGGTGCTCGGCCATGGCGACCGACCACACGTTCATGGCCCCGATCGCGAACCCGATGCCGGTGAGGGAGACGAACAGCAGCACCAGGCCGGGGCTGGCCAACCGGTGTGCCACCCCGGCCGAGGTTTGTGCGGGCGGTGTCGGGCGCCAGCGCCGGGACGGCGGCGTGAAGGCGACCACGACGGTGCCGACCAGGCCGAGGGCGGCGGTGACGGCAAGCGCGACGGGCGGGGTGTATGAAGCGGCGAGCGCGGCGACGAGCAGGGGGCCGGCGATGTACAGGAGACCCTGCGTGCCGGTGTCGAGGGCGAGCGCGGCGTGCCGCAGCCGCGAGTCGGGCAGCACGCTCAGCCACAGCGCCCGGAGCCCTGCCTCCAAAGCAGGCGTAGTCAGGCCGCCGGCGACGACGATGGCTGTGGCCAGGCCCGGTCCGCCGTACGGTCCGGCCAGCGGGAGGGCCACCAGGAGAGCCGAGTTGAGAAGGGCGGACGGAAGATGTACCGCGGTCTGGCCGTAGCGGTCCATGAGGCGCCCCTTGACCGGCTGCGCCAGCGCGGACGCGAGCCCGTACAGGGCGCTGAGCAGCCCGCCGAAGGCGATGCTGCCGCCGCTCGTAGTGGCCCACAGGACGATGGCGACGGGCGCCATGCCGTTGGGGAGGCGGCCGACGAGGGTGCCGCCGAGCAGGCGGGCGACGTACGGGCTGCCCAGCACCGCGCCGTAGGTGATGCGCGGTGCCGGGGCCGGGGGTGCGGTCAGGGACAAGAAGGGCTTTCTCTCGGGGGAGGCGACGCCTCAGCGGTGGCGGGCGGCCGTGCTGGTGCGAGGTGGCGGCGTGGGCGGTGCGGTGTCCACGGCAGGGCCGGGGCGGAAGCGCGGTACGGGAGTGCGGTGCGGCGGCAGGACGGCGACGGTCGCGCCGAGGTCCTCGGCCGCCTCCTCGACTTCGCGGGCGAGGAGCTCGACCTGGCGGCCGAGCGCAGCGAGCCGGGCGGCGATCTGCCGGCCCTGCACGGTCTCCAGCGCACCGGCGAACTGGGAGCCGGTTTCCAGGAGTTCTTGGAGGCGGACCATCGGGCCCGCGTCGTAGCCGCGCTGGGTGGCGCTGAGGAGCGCGTTGGACGCGTCACCGGCGTGCTGGGCCTCGACGATGTCCCGGATGAGTTCCTGCAGCGACACCTCGGGCGCGGGCGCGGCCCGGTTGAACTCGGAGACATCGGCCCGCAGTACACCGGGCGGAACTGCGGCGGGCAGGATCTGTCCGGCTTCGTATTCGTGGGCGTAGTGGCCGATCACCTGCCAGCCTGGTGCGTCAGGGTCGCCTCTCAGCGCGACCACCGTCGAGTCGTCGTTCTCGACCAGGTAGGCGAGGGTGATCGGCTGTCCGTCCGCGGCGTACCAGGACTCGGTGAGCTGCAGCTCGCCCCGCCTCTGCGCGGCCCGGGCCAGCTCGGTCCACATCTGCTGCTCTTCGCCGGCCAGCGGGGCCTTGTGCTGCTGGCGTTGGTCGAGGTCGGCGAGGTGACTGGCGATGAAGCCGTGGTCCGCCCAGGCGGTGAGGTGCGGCCACAGAGCCTTGTACTGGGTGCGTTCGCCCGCGGGGGCGGGAGCGGTCGGCCGGTCGAGCATTCGGCGGATCGCGGCAGTGGAGGCGGCCAGGCTGTCCAGCACGGTCCGCCACCCCGCCAGGTGCCGGGCGGGCGGCAGTTCGTCGAGCGTACGGCGGGCAGTATCGAGCAGGGCGTCGGCGCACGGCGCAAGGTACGTGGTGTACGCCTCGACGGCCGCCCTGTCGCGGTGGGCACGTACATCTGCGGCGGCGTCTGGGTGGACGGTGCGTCCGTAGCGGTCGCGGGTCATGTCCAGCGCGGTCTCGGTCTCGCGGTCGATGACCGCCATCCGCAGCCGGAAGTTGCGGGCCCCGTCGGTGAGCTTGCTTCCGGGTGTCATCGGGATCGCCCGCCGCCTGCGGCCGTCAGGTGGACGGTGGGCGCGTAGGTGGGCCTTGGCGGGATCGGCGGGGAGGTGGTGGGTGGCGCGGCGCGCTGTGTGGTTCGGCCGGTGGCGGCCTGCGCGAGCCGACTGCGCCGCTCCTGCGGTCCGTTGGGGCGGACCGGGCGCGGCGGGCCGGCCGATGCGGCGGGGTCGAGAGCGATGTCGGCGTGCACCGTGTAGCCCTGTCGCCGCAGGTCGTGGACGACCTGACGGGTGCGGCGGGGGCCGTCGTTCTCGGGTTCGACGAGCCGGTACAGCCGCGGTTGCCCGGGGACGGGCTCGAATTGCTCTCGCTCCAGGAACCAGTGGGCGAGGTGCGTGGGCATGGAGGCGGTGAAGGAGGCGACGAAGCCGTAGTCCTTGTGGGTACCGAAGGCGAAGTGGGTGCCGGGTTGCAAAGGGGCGGGATTCTCCTCACGGGTCGGTGGTGGAGCTGATCAGCGGCTGTCATGCGCAGTACGGGCAGCGCGAGGGGCTCAGTGGAGTGCGAGCAGCGAGAGCCGGTGGCCGTGGTGCGCGCTCAGGCCGACATGGCGGAGGGGCTCGTTGCCGGTGGGCCGTACGGCGGATCAGCGCGACGGCGGCGGCTCGACGGTGCCCCTCGACAGGCGGCCGGCGCCGCCTTCGTCCGGCAGGAAGTCCGTCCCCGCCCGGGCGCTGCTGCCTGCGGTGATGCCGACGACGCCCGTGCCCCGCCTGGGCGACGGGGCGTCCCGCGTGTCAGCCGTGGACCAGATCCGCGCGGCTGTCCAGGACGGAGCGGAGGCTGTGGCCGTACTGCCAGGCGTGATTGCGGGCCGCCGCCTCCAGCTGGTCGTACCCGAGCTGGGCCGTCATCTGCCCACCCCACTTCCGGTACCGGTACACGGGGACCGGGAGCAGAACTCCGGGTGCGAGGTTCGAGGTGCCGACGGCCGCCATGTAGTCCTCGCCCTGGACGAGTCCGCCCATGCCGCCGGCTGCGCGTACGAGGCGGGTGCGGGCGAGGATCGTGGTCGGCCCGATCGGGATGGTGTCCTCGGGGCGCGGCCAGTAGGTGATCACGTCGCCGGCCGCGTGGTAGCCGGGCGGGGTGGGGCACTTCCACAGGCGAGTCGTACCGTCCGGGAGCCAGTCTTCGCTGTATCCCGCGACCCACCCGAGCCGGTCGGTGAAGGCTTCCAGACGCAGGCCCAGGCTCCAGTCGGGGAAGAGGTCATCGTCATCGGCCCAGTTCACGAACTCCGTGCGGACTTGGGTCAGGCCGAAGTTGCGGGCGCAGGCGGCACCGACCGGACGCGGCAGTACGAGGGGCCGGATGCGGGGGTCGGCGGCAACCGAACTGGGGAGCAGCTGCGGGTCGGCCCCGTCGAGGACGAGGACGGCTTCCCACGGCGCGGTCTGCCGGGCGAGGCTCGCGTGCATCTCCTCCAGGTAGGGCAGTCGCTCGGGGCGGAGCTGGGTGGCGATGACGACGGTGATCTGCGGGACGGACAGCGAAGGGCTCCTGTGTTCGGAGTGGGACGGGGCGGTCAGCGACGGGCGACCGTACGGGACGTGCCCGGCGTTGCGGGAAGGGGGGAGGCTGTGGACGGCGCCGGGGAGCGGGCCGGCGTGACGGTGGGCCAGGAGGCGGGGTTGCCGAAGTCGGTGAGAGGGTCGGCGTCCCAGTCGACGATGGGGCCGGAAGTGGCGTACATCGTGGGGAACACCTCGACGCCGGACGGGCGCAGGACGTATCCCCACTCCACGTCCATGTTGGCGACGGTCGTCTCGGTGACCGTGATGCGGGTCGGTGGCGAGCCGTCCGGGTGATCAGGTTGTCCAGGGTTCGGCTGGGCCAGGGTTGTCCGCCGGTAAGGGCGGTGACGATCCCGGGCGGTGCTCCGTCGAGGAGATCGCTGCCCAGCTCCTCCCAGCCGATGGCGACGTTGTCCACGAGGTGCCGGGTCATCGCTTCCAGATCACGGCCGAAGCGGTACTGAAAGGCGGTGACCAGCAGCGGGAGCTTCGAAGCGGGCGTGCCGTCGAAGCTCACGTACACCCCGGTGTACCCGGTGGCGGTGGGGCGGGCGATGAAGGATCCGGTGGTCAAGGAGAACGCTCCAGGAGCGGTTAGCGGCTGGGGGAGGTGCCGGGCCTCGGCGAGCTGGGCGGAGCCGGTGGGAGGGGTGGCGTGGGTTTCCGGGCTGCGGACGGTGGCGCGGGGGCGGGGGCGTACTCGGCGCGGAGGTTCTCCAGGTCGGCCTCGGCCACCTTCTCCATGGCTGTGCGGATGCTCTGGGCCGCTTCCCGTAGAAGACGCTGGGCCTGAGGCGTGTGCCGGTGGTCCTGGCCGCGCCAGAGAGCTACACCGACGATGTGCCGGGCGATGTGGTCGAGCACCGGCGCGGTGATCCCGGCCAGGTGGTGCGTGATGGCGCTGACCTCGGCGGGCGTCTCGGCCGCCCCCAGGGCGGAGAGGAATGGCGTCAGGACCGGGAGCGGCAGGGGCTCCTGCGGGAGCGGATGCTCGGCGAGAAAGGCTGCCGCGTCCCGGCGGGCGTACCCGCGAAGCACCCTCGGGGGCATAGCGGCCCTCGTGTCGGGGGCATTGAGCAGTCCGAGTTGGGCCAGCCGCAGGTCGATCGCATGGATGAGGGGCGGGACGCTGCCGCCATGCACGGCTTCGGGCCGATCAGGAGTGCCGGAGTCGTAGAGCACCTTGATCAGCGCTTGGTCGTCAGGGTGCTCGCGGGTCACGATCCACCCCTCGGGGTCCCCCGGCGGGCGGTCGGACGAGGGCTCCTGCGGTGGGCCGATGATCAGGTGGCTGTCGTCGGGGAGCGAGACGCGCACGATGTAGGCGCTGAGGCCGTACTCGATGTCGCATTCCAGCCCGCGCTGGCGCAGGGGTGTGGTGATGTGTGAGTGGCGGGACCACAGCTCCTGCCACCAAGGGGCGCCGACGTGGCGGTGATCGGGAAGCGGAGCGAGCCGGCCAGTGTGACGGGCTTTTGCGAGGTTGTCGCCGTCAGCGTTCACGGCTCCTCCGGCGGAGAGTAGACGCGCTGCGCGGTGAAGGCGTGTGGCCCTCGGGCCGGCAGGCGGTCCAGGCGGCGTCGGTGGGGTTGTAGGGGCGGTTCAGAGGTCTCCTTGACGAGGTGACGTCGGCGCAGGTGCTCACGGCGCGGGTCAACGGTGACGTGCGCTTGGTGGGGGCGACAGCGGTGCCGCTACCGCCCGTTGCGCGGGCGCGGGCAGGAAGCGGTGGAGGTCGAGGTGAGCGTGGAGTTCCTTGGCCGCTTCGCCGATCGATTCCGAGGTGCGCCGCAGGTAGGCGGGCGCCGTGGCGTGGTCTATGACCATCGAGTTCCCTCGGTACCGCCTGGTGATCGGGCCTGCGGCTCGGGAGAGGGAGAGGGCGGTCTCCGCGGTCTCGGCGAAGTGCGGTGCTGCGTGGCTCGACATCGTGGCCGCGGTCGCGAGGTGGGCGAGGACAGCGCGGCCGGCGCGGTTCCTACTGTGGGGGCTGCGGGCGAAGTCGGCCGCCAGCTGGACGACGTCGCGGGAGAGGTCCTGCGCGTCGGCGGCATGCTGGAGCAGCTCGGTGTACGACGGTTCGGCCGGCACGTCACCGGTGTCGTCGAGTAGCTGCCACTGTTCGGCGGCGTCGAGGAATGCGGTCTTCAGACTGTCGAGCGAACTGATCAGGCGGAGGGTGTCGCCTCGCGGTATCAGCTCGCCCTGGATGCCGCGATTCATGGATCTCTCTCCTGTGCGGGGTATGTGCGCTGGTCAGCGTCCTCGCGGGGGGTTTGTCGCAGCGGGAGGTGCCACGGGGTGGGCCGGTGCGGTCGTGGTGCTGACCGAAGGTGCGCGCGAGATCTGCGCGGCGTGATCACGCAGGTGCTGGGCGGCCGTGCGCAGGGCGGTGCCGGTGTGGTCAAGATGCTCTTGGAGGACATGCCGGACGTTGTCCGGCGCGGGGGTGCGCTTGTTGGAGGAGTGCCGGATGTTCTCGTGGAGGAAGCCGAGCCGCTCGATGACCTGGCCGAGGTGGGCGAGGGCGGTGCCGAGAGGGGCCGCACACCGGGTGAGGGCCGCGGTGCCGAAGCGTTCGGCGTGGCTGTACGCCGACGGGATCTCGGCTTCGTGGCGGTTGCTGGTTTCCAGCTCTTCGCTGATCTCGATCACGTAGTGGGCGATGTCGCCGACCATGCTCTGGATGGCCGGACTGATGTCGTCGCCCTGACGCAGTTGCTCGGCTTTGGGGAGGTCGTTGAGGGTCCTGTCGATGCTTCGCGCGAGCCGGATGAAGTAGACGGGGTGGGTGATATCAGGCATGGAAGGGTCCTGGTGGCCTTTCAGTGCATTCGGGCGTCGGTGTCGAAGAGCGCCAGCTCGTGACTGTGCAAAAGATGTTGAACGATGAATGACCGTCCGGCGACCTTCCACAGGCCCCGGCCGCGGTTCAAGTGCGCGATGGCGTCCATCTCGACCGAGGTGAGGCCGAGCAGGGAGGCCGCGGCCTGGAGCTGGTCGTTCTCCTGGCGGTAGATGATGCGGGTGGAGCAGTCGGCGAGGAGGCCCTCGGCGAGAGCGCGGCCCTGTGATCCGGCGTCGCCGGCGGTGAGCAGGTCGGACAGGCGGTGGATCACCAGGAGGTTGGCGATGCCGAGGCCGCGGGAGAGTTTCCACTGGGCCTGCATTCGCTGCAGCAGGCCGACGTGCCGCATCAGGCGCCATGCCTCGTCGTACACGATCCATCGCCGGCCGCCGTTCGGGTCGGAGAGGGCGGACTCCATCCAGGCGGAGGCGCAGGTCATCGCCAGGACGAGGGCCGTGTCGTCGCCGGATCCGCCGAGCCGGGAGAGGTCGATGGTGAGCATCAGCGCGTTCGGGTCGAAGGCGACGGTGGAGGGGGCGTCGAACATCCCGGCGAGGTCACCGTGGACCAGGCGCCGCATCGCGTGGGCCAGGTCTCGGGCGGCGTCGCCGAGCTGCCCCGACATGATCCCGGCGGCCTCGTCGAGCGTCCGGGGATCGTTGAGGGTCGCGGCGACGTCACCCAGGAGCGGGGTGCGGCCGGTGGCGGCAGCGCGGCTGACGACGGCGTCCAGCGCGATGTCCAGGGCGGTGTGCTCCATGGGCATCAGGTCCCGGCCCAGGACGGTCCGGGCGAGGGAGCCGAGCAGGAGCAGGCGCCGTTTGCGGATCTCGCCGACCCAGTCGGCCTCCGCGACGCCCCCGGGGCGCGGGGCCGCGTCGAGCGGGTTCAGCCGGCCGGGCAGTCCGGGCCCGAGGGCCACGGACCGTCCGCCGAGGGCTTCAGCCACCGGTGTCCACTCGCCCTTCGGGTCACACGGGACGTAGACGCGGTATCCGAAGGCGATCGAGCGCAGCGCGAAGGACTTGGCCAGCGCGCTCTTGCCCTGGCCGATGACGCCGGCCAGGAGGAGATTCGGGTTGGTGAAGCCCTCGACCTTGCCGTACAGCGCGAACGGGTCGAAGACGAAGCTGGCTTCGGCGTGGACGTCGCGCCCGATGTAGATGCCTTCCGCGCCGAGGCCGCCTTCGGCGAGGAACGGATACGCGCCGGCGGCCACAGCGGTGGTCATGCGGTGGGCGGGGAGTCTGAGCCGGTTGTGGCGGGCGGAGGCGGGGCCGGGGCGTCCGCCCGGAGGGTAGAGCGGGGCCGGTGTGGCGTGGTCGGCCGATGTGGTCTCGGCCTGGTGGGCGCTGGCTTCCGCGCGGGCCTTGGCGGCGGCTTCGGCGAGCTGCCGGCGAGCGGCCTTTCGGCTGGCCCGGTCGGTGCCGTGGGGGGTGAACAGGGGAGACGCGGAGGCGCGGCGGGCGCGGCGGGCGGGCCGGTGACTCATCGGAGGCCCTCGTTTCTGCGGGTCGTGCTCATCGCGCGCAGGCCGTGGTGTGCGCGCGGAGGTCGGTGGGGGTGGTCTTGCGCCGGACGACGTGGCCGGCAGCGAGGTGGCGCTGGCAGATGGTCAGCACAGGCGGTCCCTCGGGCAGCCGCTCCGGACGGCACGTGCTCGCCTCGGTGCCCGCCGTCGCGCTGCTGGGCAGCAGGTGGAAGGCGGCGTGGACTTCGCTCGCGGCCTGCCACAGGTGGGTGTGAGCGGCGGCCAGGTGACGGCCGGCTGCCGGATGCGGTGGCCGGGTGGTCTCGGCGAGGCGGTCGAGAAGCTGGAGCACGGTGGTGAGGTGGGCGTGGAGCACATCGAGGTGCAGGCGGTCCGCCGACGGGGGAGGGCCCGTGTCCGACGGTGCCAGCGCGCGGGTGTGGTGGCGTACTCCGGCGGTCGCGGCGCGGAGATAGGGGTGGGCGTCGGCCGGGTGGGCGGGGGAGGTCAAAGGTGGTGGTCCTTCCTGCCGGAAGGCAGGGGTGGCGACGGGGGTTCTGCCGCAGACGATCGGAGGGGGTCAGCAGGACCGGGGCGGGCCTGGGTCACAGGGCGGTCCGGGCGAGCGGGAGCGCGCTGAGGGCGAAGGCGTCCGGCTGCTGGTAGTTGAGCCTGCGCAGGTCGACGCCCGAGGTGACGGCGTGGGTTTCGATCTGCGCGCAGGCGGCGTCCAGGAGGGCGTCGGTCTCGGCGGTGACGGTGATCAGACCCGTGAGCGCCACGTCGGCGTGACCTGCGATGAGCTGGCGTTCGCGGGTTTTGACGTCGGCGTACTCGACGGAGTCTTCCTCGCTGTCGACCTGTCCCCGGCGGGCGCGTTCGTTGGCGTCGGCGATGATCGCGGCCTTCTTCCGCTGGACGTCCCGCAGCGCGGACTCGAGCCCCTGCGGCACGTATATAAGGGAGAGGCTGCGCCGCACGCCGGCCGTGAACATCAGCCCGTGCAGGAATCCGGCCCCGATCTCGGTGCGCGGCCAGTTCTCCACCCAGTACGTCGCGTGCCGTGCGCTGTCGGTGGCGATCCGGTCGTACTCCTCGACCTGGACGACGGGCCCGGCGGCGGCCGGGTCGGCCTCGGCGCGGCCGGTCTCGGACCACTGCTGGAGTGCGCCGAGGGCCTTCGGGTCGTAGGCGGTACGGATGACGGCGGCGATCTCGCGCGAGCTGAGCCATCCGGTGACCTGGAGGCCGGCGGTGCGGGCGGCCTGGGCGATGGAGGCGGTGGTCTGCTCCATGACGGTGAACGCTCCGGGCAAGCCTCCGCCGGCCTGAGCGATGAGCCGCTTGGCGGCCTTGAGGTCGAGGGAGATGGCGAGGTAGGTCTCGTGCGGGGCGGCGGCGGGGCCGGCGGAGGCGACCAGCTCGGAGTAGATCTGGCCTGCGACCGGGGCCTGGGGCTGTCCGTTCTGGGTCCAGTGGCGGGTGAGGGTGTCGCCGCTGTCGGGGACGGTGCGTTCCAGGACCTGCACGGTGGCGATGTGCCCGCTGCGGGCGATGCTCGCCAGCGCGCGTCCCCAGCTGGCCACGTTGTGGTTCTGGGTAGCGGGATCGAGGAGGGCGAAGGCGCGGGAGGTGACGCGGGCGATGGCGGTCAGCGTCTGCTGGTGGGGGTCGTGTACGGCTGCGGCGCCGTTGGCGGAGTCGCCGGGGGTGACCACCTTGAGGGAGGCGGCGCTGCCGGGCAGGTGCAGGACGCCGTCCTGCCGGGGGCGGGTGACGGGACGGGCGAGCCAGAGAGTCTGGCCGGTGCGGCGGCGGTGCGCGTGGCGAGCGACGATCGGCATCCAGTCGATGAGGGAGCGGCCGTGCCAGCGGATCGCGACGAGCGCACCGGAGGCCGCCCACAGGGGGGCCAGGGCGAGGGCGCCGAGCAATCCGGTGGAGACCACGGTCATGAGCAGCAGGGCCAGGGTGGCGGAGACGAGGACCAGTTGGGGCAGGGAGAGGCCGAGGAGGATGCCGCGGCGGGACCGGTGCGGGAACTTCACCGTGACCGGGGCGACGGAGAGATCAGTCAAGGGACGGGTCCTGGGGACGCGGGCGGAACCCGGGGGCGGGAGGTGGCGTGCACGTCCCGCCCCCGGTAGTCGGGCTGGGGATCAGAAGCCGGCCGGCGGCTGCGGAGGCGAAGCCGGTCCGCTGAACGTGGCGTTCTGTGAGCCGGAGGACGGGGATGCGCCTTGCGGCGGTGGGGTCGTGGTCGGCGGAGTGGACTGCCATCCGCCGCCCTGGCCGGACGCGGGGTTCGTTCCGGAACCGCCCTGCCCCGGGCTGCCGCCCGCCTGGCCGCTGGTGTCGGCGGACACGCTCGTCGGCGCGGGCTGGACGGCCTTCTCCAGACCGGACTTGATGGCATCACCACCGGGCGAGACGCCCGTTCCGCCGCTCGGCGAGCCTTCGTTGCCTTCTCCACCTGCACCGGCCGGGTGGGAGGCGACGTCGCCGGGGAAACCACCGCCACCAGCCGCGGACGGGCCCTGCGGAGCAGCGCTCGCTCCGGCTGCCGCACCACCGGTTCCGGCGGTGGCCGCTGCTGCGGCGGCCTTCCGGGCGGCCTTCTCGGCATGTGCCTTGGCGATCTGCGCTCCGGCGCCGCCGGCCCGGTGGATGGACTCGCCGTCCGTGCCCTCGGCCGCCCAGTGCACGAACTTGAAAACGGCGTACGGGCACAGCAGCACGAGGACCATGATGACGATGCCGGCCATGACGTCGGCGAGAGCGGCCACACCGTCCTTGGCCTCCGTCCGGCCCATGGCGGCGATGCCGAGCACGAAGATCACGGTCATCAGCAGCTTGCTGACCACGAGGGTGGCGGTGGCCTCGATCCAGCCCCGGCGCCAGCGCCGAGCGACCTCCCAGCCGCCTCCGGCGGACGCGAAGATCGCCAGGGTGACCATGACCAGGATGCCCACCTTGCGGACCATCATCACGCACCAGTAGAGGATCGCGCCGATCGCGGCACCGAGGCCGGCGACGACCGGTACGAGCCAGCCCAGTCCTGCGAGGGCGCCGATCTGGTTGACCTTCACGATGCGGCGCACAGCTGAGGCGATGTCCAGCTGCGCGGTCTTGAACAGGCCGTCGGAGATCGCGTCGACCACTTCGACAGCGACCGTGGTGAAGGCGATGGTGCAGAAGGCGAACAGGACGCCGCCCATGGTGCCGGTGAACGCCTGGGTCAGGGCTTGTCCGTCGCGGCGGACGGCGGCCCGGACCAGTTGTGCGCAGAACGTCGCGACCAGCAGGACCAGGCCCAGCGGCAGCAGCGTCTCGTAGTTGTCGCGGAACCATCCGGCGTTCAGGTCCACCTTGGTGGTGGTGTTGACGGCCTCGGCGGCCAGGTCGGCAGCCGCGGCGGCCAGCTCGCCTGCCGACTTCGCCATCCAGTCGCCGATGGCCTTGCCGGGGTTGGAGGCGAAGTCCACTGCGTCGCCGACGGCGCACAGTTTGTCCGCCAGGGGGAAGTCACAGAAGCCCACGAGGAGTTACTCCTCCTTTCTGGTGTCAGGCGCGGGTCACTGCGTGACGTTCGGAGCGATGGCGGCGAGAGAGCAGTCGTGGCTGGGGCGGCACTGCACGGCGAGGGTCACGGCACGCTGCTCGGCGCCGGCGCCGCCCTGCTTCCAGGCGATCTGCTGCTTGCCGTTGACGGTGACGACGTAGATGTACGCCTTCGTGATCGCGGAGGGGTCCTCGGTCAGGGCCTGCTTGAACGCGCCGGGGTAGTGGCCTTCGAGGGCCGCTCCGGTGGCGTGCTGGTCCTGGTCGGCCATCCGCGACCACAGCACCGGATCGGGCACCTGCCCGACGACGGAGGCCCAGTCGGCGTACTTGGTCTCGCTGGTCATCCACGCCCGCATCCCGGCGAGTTGCTGGTCGCGGCTGGTGGTGCGGGTGTCGTAGGACCACAGCATCTGGGCCGCGGCCTTGGCGTAGGCGACCGGCTCGGCGATCCGCGGAGGATGGGGAACGGACCCGGATCCGGCCGCAGGCTTCGGGGCGGCCTCGGAGGAGGACGTGCTCGGCGCCGGGGCCGCAGCGGCGGTGTCCGGGGCCTGGTGGCCGTTGTTGCCGCCGGACAGCCAGGCGACGACCGTGGCGACAGCCAGCAGGACGGCGACGACGGCGGCGACGATCGCGATGCGCCGGTTGGCGGACCAGCCGGCGCCGTACGAGGACGACGACAAGACGGAGAGTCGTTTCTGCATCACTGGACCTGTGACCCGAGGGCCGAGAAGAAGCTCACGATCCCGTTGGCGGCGCCGAGGCCGAGGGCGGCGCCGGCCGCAACGACCGCGCCCTTCTTGCCGTTGGCCTCGGCCTGGTGGCCACCGGTGTGGTGGCCCCAGGCCCACACGCCGAGCGAGACGGCGAGGGCACCGACGACGGCGATGATTCCGAACATGTTGATCGAGTTGACGACGTTCTTCAGCACGGCGAGTCCGGGCAGGCCGCCGCCCTTGGGCGAGATCCCAGGGTCGAAGGCGAGCTGGATGAGGTGGTCTGCGAGGGGGAGGGGCATGGGTGTGGCGGGGCTCCTTGCGTGCGCAGGCCGAGCGGGCCCGGGCGGAGGTGAAGAAGAAGGGGAGGGCCGCGCGAGCGGCGCGGGAAGGGGCCGGCGTCAGAGGACGCGGCGGGCGGCGAGGACGTCCCAGTCCTTTAGCGGCGTGATCCGGACGGGCTTGCCGGTGCGGGGGGCCTCGATCACGAGCCCCTCGCCCATGTACATGCCGACGTGTTCCGGACGGGCCGCGGTACCGCGGCTGAAAATCAGGTCGCCGGGCTTGAGCGCCTTGACGGAGACGGCCTTGCCCTCGTTGACCTGCGTGTACGTGGTGCGAGTGAGCTGGATGCCGGCCTTGGCGTACGCCTGCTGCATCAGGCTGGAGCAGTCGCAGCGGCCCATCGGATCAGGGCCGTGTGCGGCCGTGCACGTGCCGCCCCACTGGTACATCGTGCCGAGCTGGTGCATCGCCCAGTCGATCGCCGTTCGGGCGCGCGGGTCGGCGTCCTTCGGGATCGAGTAGCCCTTCGGGACGGCACCCTCGGGGATCGGCCCGTACTGGGACCCGTCCTGCGTGCTGCAGCTCGAGGAGGCGGTGTCACCGGTCTCCTCGCCGGCACCGTCCGAGTTACCGGGGAAGGTGGCGGCGATGGCCTTTTGCAGGGCGGTCGCCAACGGCTCCCACTGCGCGTACGCGTCCGGGAAGCCGGACTTCTGGACGGCTTGGGCTGCCTGGGTGACGGTCATCTGCTGCCAGCCGTCCACGGCGAGAAGAGCCTTGTAGAAGCGCTCGCTCGCGTAGACCGGGTCACGGATCTGCTGGGCGGTGCCCCAGCCCTGCGAAGGGCGCTGTTGGAACAGGCCGAGCGAATCGCGGTCCCCGTAGTTGAGGTTGCGCAGCCGCGACTCCTGCATCGCCGTGGCGAGGGCGATGATCTGCCCCTTCTTCGGGACGTCGAGGCTGATGCCGGTGGCCACGATCGTCTGGGCGTGGGGGATCTGCTCGGTCGGCAGGTCCAGGCCCTCGACGTGGACATCCTTGCCGGACGCCCCGTCGAGGATCTTGGTGACCTGGTCGGCGACCTTGCCGGCGTCGATGTCCGTCAGGCAGTTGCTGACGGAGCCGGTGGTCTGCACGGCTTCGGCGGAGGCGGCCAGCGTCATGCCGGTGCCGGCGATCAGGAGCGGGGAGAGGAAGACGGCGCCGATACCGGCGGCGAGCGCCTTCAACCGGTGCTGATGGCTCGCGGGTCAGCGGTTTCGGGCAGGGGCGGGTAGCGAGACGTCATGGACATGTCCTTCGGGGTGCGGTGTTCGGCGTGCCGCGTGCGCGAGGCGTGTCGGAAGGGCGCGGCAGCCGGGGTGGGCGATCGGTACGGGCCGGCGCGGGCGAGTTGCCGCTCGCTCCATGCGGCCGGGCCGTGAGCTAGGTGTGCCGGGGCAGGGGGAACCTCCGTGAGGAAGGGCAGGGGAGGAGCCAGCGTTGGTGTGCGCCGGGCGGTTCAAAAACAGTAGGCGCGAATTGGCGGCTGACCAAAAAGCGGAACGGGGGGTACCGAAATCCGGCACCTCAGCCATGCACTTCTTGGTCGTCGGCGCTTTCGCCTCTACAGTTTTTGGACTCCCCTCGCCCTCCTCGGTCTGCGGCCCTGGGCTTCTGCATGCCCACCTTCGGCCCGCGAGGACTCCTTTCGCGCGACGGGCAGTTCCCTCCGTGCTTCCACACCCGAATTGGGGTTCCTCTTTGCCTTTTTCCCTGCACCACGGTGATGCCCTCAGCGTCCTTGCCGGTCTGCCGGGCGACTGCGTCGACTCCGTCATCACCGACCCGCCGTACAACAGCGGCGGGAGGACCGCGAAGGAGCGCACCACCCGCTCCGCCAAGGCGAAGTACACCTCCGCCGACGCCCAGCACGCCCTGCCGGACTTCACCGGCGAGAACATGGACCAGCGGTCGTACGGCTTCTGGCTGACGCAGATCATGACCGAATCCCACCGCCTGACGAAGGAGGGCGGCACCGCTCTGCTGTTCACCGACTGGCGCCAGCTCCCCGTCACCACGGACGCGATCCAGGCGGCTGGCTGGCTGTGGCGCGGGGTGCTCGCCTGGCACAAGCCGCAGGCCAGGCCGCAGAAGGGCCGGTTCACGCAGAACTGTGAATTCATCGTCTGGGCGTCAAAGGGGGCGATCGACGGCTCCCGGAACCCTGTCTACCTGCCGGGCATGTACAGCGCCTCGCAGCCCTCGGGAGCGAAGCGCCAGCACATCACCCAGAAGCCCGTCGAGGTGATGCGCGAACTGGTCAAGATCGCCCCGCCGGGCGGCACGGTGCTCGACTTCTGTGCCGGCTCCGGCTCCACCGGCGTCGCCGCCCTGCTGGAAGGCCGCGACTTCATCGGGGTGGAAAAGACCGCGCACTATGCGTCGATCGCGGCCGACCGGCTCACCGAGACGGTCCGCGAGACCCTGACGCAGGACGACGTGGTTCTCGCCGTCTAGAGCGTCGGCGGCAATCGGGTTTCTTTTCCAGTCTCTTGCGGTTTCACGCCGGAGCGTGCTCGTCGTTTGCCGGCCGGTCTGTGTGCCGCCATCCGTGTCTCATAGGAGGCCGTACTTCTCATGCCCGAATCCACAGAGCCCGCGGACGGCGGGACGCTGGAGCCGGTTCGCATTCCGGATCCGCAGCTGGAGGGAATCGAGGCGAGCGTCCGGCGGCTCATGGAGCAGTCGGCGCAGCAGGCCCGACAGCTCGACCACCTCTCCTCTGCTCCGGCCCCGGACCGATCGCCGTTCGCCGCGTTCGGCATGCCCGGGTTCGGCGGGCGGCCTCCCGCCGTGCCGTCGGAGCCCCGCCCGATTCTGGAACTGGACGGGGAGGAGCGCGAGGACGAGTTGGACGCCCTGTCGGACTGGGTGGACGACTTCTTCCTCCCCGTCTACGGGGCGGAGGTCACCACCGCGGCGCCCTGGTGCCTGCAGTGGCAGGAGCACGACGATGTCGTGGCCTGGCTGCATGCCCTGTGGCTCGCCTACCAGCAGCACAAGGAGCCCGACGCCGGCCTGGCCGGGATGTTCGTGTGGCACCGTGATTTCCTCACCCACGCCATCGCGGCGATCCGCGCGCCCGGCGGCCCGCTGTCGGCCTGCATGACCTCTCCCGACCGGCCCGCGCACCGCCTGCTGCCCGGCCCGCCGCCGTCTGCCCGTACGGAAACGGCCAGCGCAGCGCAGCCCGCCGGTTCCGCGGAGCCGGACGAGCCGACGTCATGAGTGCGGGACAGCCGGCTTTCGGCCTGAGCTTCGACCCCCGTGCTCTGACCGACCTCCTGCAGGCGCCCGGCGATATCCGCGATCTCACCCTCGCTTACCTGCAGGAAGTCGTGAACGCCGAGCGCTTCGGGCTGCGCCTCACCGGAGACCTGGAGGGCTACCGCAAGCTGTTCGTGGACGCACGCAAGGACTGGCGCGTCGTCTACGGGCTCCGCCCCGCGCCCGCGGAGTCCACACATCAGCGGGAGATCCACGTCGTCGCGGTCCGACCGCGCGCGGGCAACGACGTATACGACGAGGTCGGCCGCCGCCTGGGGATGACGCGCCGGCCCTTGAGCGCCCGCACCCACGCGGCACGCTCCCGCTCCCCGCAGCTCACCACCCGCGCTCCCGTCCCCCGTCCCGGTCCGCCGCTCTCCGGCGTCCCGGGCCTGCCCCGCCCTGCGCAGAACCCCGCGCACCATCACACCCGCTGAACCCGTGGAGCGTCGCCTATGCCCCCTGAACCCGCGCCGGCGGCAGGCCGGCGTGCGGTTTCTCCGCTCGACCACCGCATCGAAGCCTTCACCGGCCATGACGTGACACGCTGTGGGCCCTTCGCGACCGCGGTGTCCTCGACGAACCGCACGCTGTCTGGTCGACCGGCATCGCGAGCTGGTCAGGGCCCAGACCAGCGTCACGTTCTACCTCAAGCTCCTCAACCGCCTCTCCAGCGGCGAGTTCCCCGTCGACACCGCCTGGTTCGAGCGCGTCGACCGTGCCGTGGACCAGATGGAGGAGGCCGCCGAGGAACGTGACGCCGCCGCCCGCAAGGTGCTCGCGGCCCTGGAATCCATCGGGGCCGCCGCCGCATCGGTCTGTGGGGAAGGAACGCTCTCGACTGACGACGGGCGGCACTACGTGCCGTCGCTGGCGGAGCCAGGCTCTACGAGCATTTGTGGACCAGTCCGCCGTCCGTGACCTCGCCGCCGAGATTCGTATTCCGTACGACGAGGTGCAGCGTCGAGGACGGCGACGCCGAACACCCCGGGGCGGGCGACCGGCACGGCGACGGGGAGGCAGAACCACGGAGACCTCCAGAGGCGGAGACGGCCGCCGCCGACGCTACGCGTTCCCCCGTGCTGCCGCCCGCGCCCGAGCGGCGTTTACGGCCGCGTTGTCGCGGGCGGTGTGGGCGCGTTCCTGGATGGTGGCGCCGAACGTGCTCCACCCGAAGAACATGGCGACGAAAGCGGCCATGGACGCCGTCGCGGAGCACGCCGTCGCCAGCAGCCGAGCCATTCCTGCGGGCGGGTATGCGAACACGCGAGCATGGGTCTCCACCGCGAGGTCGGCACAGCGGCCGGCCCACAGCTCGAGCCCCTGCGCGGCCCGCGCCAGACACGCTGCGACCGCCGCGAAGAACATGGCCACGACGAAGAACCCTTCTGCGGCCCGTTCCCACCACCCGCCGCCGTGGTCGCCGCCGATGGGCTCGCCCTGGATCACGACGCGGACGAACCCGACGGCGAAGACGGCGGCCAGGAACGCGGAGACGAGCAGCCCGAAGCCGACTTCGTCGTAGTCGTCATCCGGGATGAGGTCCCTGTCGTCCGGCGCTGGCCTTGAGGGGCGTTGCCGGTGGGACGTGGCGAAAATGTTGAGGATGTTGCCGAAGACGTTCCCGTTCACGAAGGTGCCGGGCCCGTTGTTCGTCTGGTTGACGGTCTTCTTCGGCTTCCTGGGGGACTGCTCGGTCACGCGGCGGGTCCGTTGTGGTTGATCGTGAGGCCGCCGTGGTTGTCGCCGTTGAGGAAGACGCCGTTGCCGCTGTTGGTCTGGTTGTAGGTGGTGGGCCCGGCGATGGTCAGAGCCTTGAATTCGTTGACGGCGGCTGGGTACGCGGCCAGGTGCGCTTCAAGTAGCGGCCTCACGCGGGCCGCTAGCTCCTCCGGCGTAGCCACCTGGTCGTCGAGCACGGCGATGACGGCGTCCTGCTCGGCAGCCGTTGCGTGACTCATGATCGAGCGTACTGGAGCGACGATCTTCGCCACCCCATAAGCGACGGCTCCCGACGCAAGCGTGATGGCTGTTCCGTTGAGAACCTCAACAGCAAAATCCGGAAGACTCACGGCAGTTGACCCCCTTTGTTCGTATGAACGGAGGGATACCGTACTGCGGTGGCCGTCGCGGGAGTGCGCGTTTGAAACGTGCGATCCATCACCCCCCGGCCGACCGAGTCCCTTCTCCTTGTCGCCACGCGAAGCACGTCCCAAGTTTGGACTTCAGCCACGTCACCACCGGTTCACGGAGGGCGGGTGCGGTGCACGGAGAGGTGGCCCTGCACGGCGCTCGTACGGGGGTCGCCGACCGACGCCGACCGCGCCGCGCTGTTCGCCGCCCGCCGGGCGCCCACCACCACGCAGGTGCCGAAGCCCCCGGCCCGGCCTGGGGCATGGCCGTCCACCCCGGCTCGGCGGCGCTGATCCCACCGAAAGGCTCTTGTTGTCCTCCACTGAACCGGCGCCCGCCCGGAAGTCCATCCCCGTCGTTGATTTCGACCTGGACGACGTCGACGCCGACGAAGAGGTCCTCCTCGACTTCGATCGCCAGGTCGGCGTCGGCCGGGACATGCTCACCCCGCTCGCCGAGCACCACTCCGCCGATGGCGTGCACAGCTACTACGTGTTGTTCGACGGCTCCGTCACCTGGGGAATCCCCGGTATGCCGCAGCTGATGGCCCTGCACCTGCAACGGGACCGGGAGAAGCGGACGTTCACCTTCGAGGGGGAACGGCTGCCGCTGCCCGCGATGGCGCAGTCCTGGCTCATCCACCGTGGCTGCCCACTCGAAGCCATCGGACTCAACCCCGAGCTGGGGCCACCGGCAGCGGACGAGACGACGCGCGCACTGGAACGCCGTCTCGCCGGCGACGGCGACCACTACGCCATGGGCTACTCCTACACCCCCGACGACCCGGACGACATGCTCACCGTCGTCGCGCTGCGCGCTCTGGACGAGCGGGCCCCCAGCCCGTTCCGCGTCCTGGTCGAAGAGGTCGACACCGACGCATGGACCCACACCCTGCGCGAGGGCGGCTTCGCCACCAGGGCCGAGGCACTGCGCTGGTGTTACAGCCGGCTCGACGGCGAGGCCGCGCCCCTCCCGCCGGTCCGCCCGGCAGCCGCAGCCACCCGCCCGTCCGGCTTGCCCAAGGCCCCTGCCCCACACCCTCCCGGCCGCTCGCGCTGAGCACCACCGCCGACGAGAGCGGCGAAACATAGCCGACGATCGCCGGTTAGCCAAACCGGCGATTCTCCGGACTCTTATTGCAGCCGCCGGGACGACGCCCGCAGCGGCCACCCACGCCATCCCTATGCCTTTCCGGAGGTCTCTTCCGCATGCGCTCCACCCGAATTGCCATCACCGCGGCGATGCTCGGCGCCATCACGCTGCCGGTGCTGTCCGCCACCACCGCCAGCGCGGCACCCGCCGCCGCGCCCACGGCCCTCGCGAGCAGCTGTTACGACCTGCCGCCGCTGCCGTACGAGGTGCACACCGCGGCCGTCACCATCCGGTCGAAGGCCACCTCGAATTCCACTGCCCTCGGCATCCTCTACCGCAGTCACAAGTTCACCGTGCACAAGAAGAGCGGTAACTGGCTCTACATCACGAACAGGACCACGGGCGTCAAGGGCTGGGTCTCCGGCACGTACGTCTATCGCGACGTCCGCATGTGCCTCGACTGAGAGCCGCACCCGCGACCTTCCCGTCCCACCGGCTGAGCTACCGGGACGCCCGCGAACTCCCCACCTTCCCCTCCGGTATCGCCTTCCGGAAAGGAAACCTTTCCCTTGTCTGACGACATACCCGACGTCGGTGAAGACGTAGTGGGAATGCTCACCGCACGGATCGAAACCCATCTCGGAATGGACATGGCCCACTTGAAGGCCGTCTTCACCGACGATCCGGCCGCGAACCCCTACGTCACCGACATCGTCAAGTGGCACGGTCTGCTTCTCGACGCCCAGGCTGTGCTCGACCGTGCGGAGGACGATCTCCTCGCCGCGCTGGAGACCCAGCCCAGTGAGGTCGACGACCCGACGATGGACCTCGCCCACCGCGTGAACGCGGCCGTCACCGCCCGCGACGGCCGGGCCCTGGTCGTGCGGTGGCTCCTCGACCCGGACGCTCCGGGCAAGAAGGGTCCCACCAACGAACGCCTCGCCCGCCACCGTTCCCGCACAGGGCCGGCGGTGCAGACCAGCCCGGCTCGCCGGCCTGCGGGAGTACCCGCGCCGGCGGTGGCCCGAGCGGCAAGGGCCCTCCGGTGAGCGTGCGAATCAAGACCAGCACCATGGACAGCGAGCTGCAGGACGTCTTCGACGCCCCCGTCTCCGAGCTGTACGAGGCGGCATGCGGTCCCGATGCCTCTCCCGCGCTCGCCCGGGCCATGGAACTGCGCTCCTTCCTCGCCCTGACCGAGGAACAGGTCGCCCGCGTCCGCGACCGCGTCCACGCGGACATGCGGCCGGACCGCGACATGAGCGAGCTGTCGGCGGACCAGCTCCGCTTCGACGCGCAGTGGCTGGAGGCGGCGCTCGAAGCCCGCGACGGCTACCGCACCGCGCTCGGCGAGCTGCTGCGCACCATGCCCACGCTCGACCAGCGACACCGGCCCGTCCACATGACCCAGCTCAGGGCCACCACCACCCTGGCCCCGCCTGCCGCCCCGGCACCTCCGCATGCCGGGGCGGCCCGGCCCCGCCGACCGTGAAAGCCCCCGCTTGCCCCATCCCACGTCCATCGAGATGGCCGGACGGATCGAGGACCTGTACGGCGCTCCGCTCGCCGACCTCGAAGCCTGTGCCCAAGACCAGCCACCCGGGATGCTCTCCGCCCTGCTCGGCATGCACACCGACCTCGCCCTCGCCGAGCGCAGCATCGACTTCCACCGTGATCAGCTCGCCCGGCTCCTGAACCCGGAACGGCAGATCGACCGGCACGAGGTCTCCCACCTCCTCGACGGAGCCCGCCGACTCGCCGAAGCCGTCGCCGTCCGCGACGCCCAGACCAAGTCGGCCTCCGCAGTTCTGCAGAGCCTGACCCGTACCTCGGCCCCGGCACCCTCACCGCCAGCCTCCGCGCCGCCCGTACCGGCTCCGCCCCGCCCGGCCCCAAGCGCGCCCCGAAGCCGCTGACCCGCAGGCGAATCCCTCTTCACTTCCCAGGAGTTCCTCCCTTGGCCATCACCGCTCTGCCTCCCGACACCGACGCCGACATCGCCCGGGTCACCGAGGCCCTCGCCATGATCACTCCGCGCTGGAACGTCAGGATCATGCTGGCGCTCTCCGGTCCGCCGCTGCGCTACAGCGAGCTGGCGGCCCGGGTGCCCTGGCTGCAGAACGGCCAGCTCCACCCCAAGCTCAAGTCACTGTGCGACGCCGGGCTCGTCGAGCGCACCGAACACACCGCGCGGCACGTCACCTACGGCCACACCGACCGTGGTGCCGCCCTGCTGCCGGTGCTGCCGGTGATCGTCGCCTGGGCCGAGGAGCACCTGGAGAAGCCGGACCGCCCGCTGCCCGCGATCGAGCAGGTCGAGGACAGCCTCATCCTGCTCACCCGGCGTCACGCCGCCGCCCTGCTGTGGGTGCTCAAGCAGCGCGGAGAAGTCAGCGGCCGGGCGCTCGCCAGGATGGTCATGCCCAGCAGCGACTGGACCAACGTCTACCCGCCGCTGCGCCAGCTGGTGGCCGACGGCCTGGTCGACACCGACGGGATCGGCCGGCCCTACCGTCTGTCCGCGGCGGGCGACGGCCTGGGGCCCGTTCTCGGAGCCCTGTCCGCGTGGTCCGCCGGCCAGCCCCTCAGCAAGGCCGGCCAGCATCCGGTCTGGGGGCATCCCCAGCTCACGCCCGCGCCGAAGGGATGGGTCAGCAACCAGTCCCGGCCGACGTGGCGCAACCGCGACCTCTTCTCCCACGCCACGCCCGCCCGCCCGGTGGCGGCCGTCCCGGCGGGAGGCCCGCGCCGATGACCACCCTGCTCACCTCCGCCGAACTGGACAAGGCCATCGTGCTGCTGGCCTCGCCGCCGCTGGTCCGGCTCATCACCGAGATCGACGACAACGGGGCGATACCGCCGCGACGGCTGGCCGGCATCCTCCACGACCTGTCCCCGCACCACCTGCGCTGTGCTGTCGAGACGGGCCGCGGCCACGGTCTCGTCCGGTCCGTACCCGGCGTCGGACTGGAACTCACCGAGGCCGGTTCGGCCCTGGCGGACCTCTACGACGCGACCGCCCGATGGGCCCGCCGCCAGAACTGTCCGGAGCCGGTCAGTGATTTCGGCAGTCGCGTCCGGCACACCTTCGATCTCCTGGCGACCTCGCTCGCGACCGAGCAGGCCGAGGGCTCCGCTTCCGCGGACACCGGGTCCTTGTCCGGCTCGGGGCGCGAGAGGGACCTCGGTGTTCTTCGCGACCTGCTGATCCAGTGGCTGAACCGTAATCCGCAGGTCACCGCGCTGCCCGAGCCTGAGCCGGTCGCGTGAGCGCAGCGGTCATGCCCCGGCACGCGCGCCATACCGCCGGGCTGGTGGGCGGCATCTACCTGCCGCGTACGGCGGACGCCCTGGCGTTCGCCATGTCCACCTACGGCATCCCGCTCCTGGTCCTGGCCACCACACGCTCCGCCACGCTGACCGGCGCCGCGTTCGCGCTGGAGTGGATTCCGAGGCTGGCGGCGTTCGGGTGGGCCGGGTCGGTCGTCGACCGGCGCGGAGCCTCCGTCGTCTTCCACCTCGCCTCGCTGGGGCGGGCGCTGGCCCTCGCCGCCGGCGCGGTCCTTCTCTACCTTCATCCGTCCGGCATCGTGGCGAGCGTGACCGTGATGGCGCTCGCGGCGACCACCGGCGTGCTCACGGAGTTCAGTTACATCGCGGCCGAGACCGCGGGTGCCGCCGCCGGCCGCCGGGCCGGTGCACGTGCCCACCGGGTCCAGGCCGTTCTGCTCGGGATCGACCAGACCGCGACCCTGACCGGCCCCGCGCTTGCCGGACTGCTCCTGCTCACCGGCCCGCCGCAGATGCTCGCGGTGATCACCGCGCTCTCGCTGCTCGCCGCGCTGCTCGCCCTGCGCACACCCCCCTCGCCCGTCGCCCCGGCGCGAATTCCCAAGGGGCAGACGAACGCCGGCCTGCTCACCGGATGGCGCACCATCCGCTCCCTGCCCGCGCTCGGCTGGCTCGTGACCGGGCTCACTGTGTCCAACCTGGCCACGGGCCTCTTCCAGGCGGCCGGCCCCGTGATCGTCGTCCAGCACTTCGGGCAGTCGACCACCGCCGTCGGCCTGGTCTGGTCCGCCGCCGCAGCAGCGACGCTCCTGGCCGTCACCATCTGCCGGTTCGCGATCGACCGCCTGGGCCTGTGGCCGGTCGGCGCCGCCTGCGCCGCCCTCGCCTCGCTCGCCTGTCTCGCCGCCGCCCAGGCCCCCGACTACCGCTCCTACCTGATCCTCGTCGCCCTCCTCATGGCGGGCGAAGGCGGCATGACGGTGGTCCTGCGCACCCTGCGCTCCCACCTCATCCCGCCGGAGAAGTTCGGCAGCACCCTGTCGGTGACCATCCTCATCCTCCTGCTGCCCTTCCCCGTCGCCGGCGTGCTGACCGCGCTCACCCCGCCCGAGGCACTCGGCCACGTCATCACCGCCTGCGCCGCCCTGCAGGCGCTCGGGCTGTTCTGCGCCTTCGCCCGCCTGCGCACCGATCCCGCCCTGCGCGCCTGACCCGGCCACGCTTTCCCCAGCCTGTGGAGACCCCCATGCCCGCTGTCGTTCTCGGCCCGAACCCTGCGCGCGGTCGCACCATCACCGAGCAGTTTCACGCCTTCGACGCACACAACCCGCACGTGTACCGAGCCCTGGAACGCCTGGCCGCCCGCCGTCTTGCCGCCGGTGCCACCCGCGTCGGCGTGAAGGACCTCTTCGAGGACCTGCGCCGCCAACTCCCGCACGGCGTCGCCGGGCTGAACAACAACTTCACCGCCCTCTACGCCCGCTGTCTGGTCGACGACCACCCCCGCTGGGCCGGCGCGTTCGAACTGCGCCGCCGCCGCGCCGCCTGACCTCCCCCGTCCCGCCCTCCACCGATACGGAGAAGCCCCTTCTTGTCTGCTCGCCCTCGCCTCCTCGTCGTCTCGCCGGGCGATGAGATCTATCGTGGCTACTGCCTTGAGCAGGTGGCCGCCGCGTACGACGTCGTCCTGCTGACCGGCACCCAGCCGTCGTGGGAGAAGCCGTACATCGTCGACCACGCCGTCGCCGACCTCGACAGCACCACCGACCTGCTCGCCGCCGGCCGCGCCCTCGCCGAACGTCACGAACTCGCCGGCGTCGTCACCTGGACGGAGTGGCATCTCGTGCCCACCGCCCGCCTCGCCCGCGCGCTCGGACTGCAGACGAACTCCGTCGAGGTGATGCGGGCCTGCCGCAACAAGGCCACCGCCCGCACCCTGTTCGCCCGCCACGGCGTGCCCTCGGCCGCCTCGATGAAGGCACGGTCCCTGGTGGAGGCCGGGCTGGCGACGATGACCATCGGCTACCCCGCCGTCATCAAGCCCGCCGCGTTCGCCGGAAGCATCGGCGTGATCCGCATCGACCGGCCCGAGCAGCTGCCCGACGCCTTCACTTTCGCCTCCGCCGGTGCCGACCAGAGCCGCGAGGACACCGCGGTCCTGGTCGAGGAGTACCTCGACGGCCCCGAAATCTCGGTCGAGTGCGTCACCCACCACGGCGAGACCACCGCCGTCGCCGTCACCCGCAAGAGCCTCGGCCCGGCACCGTACTTCGAGGAGACCGGCCACACCGTCGACCCAGACGACCCGCTCCTCGCCCAGGCCACGCCGGTCGCCGCCGCCGCGATCAACGCCCTGGGCATCACCGACGGCGTCCAGCACGTCGAGATGCGCCTGGTCGACGGCCGCCCCCGCCTGATCGAAGTCAACGCCCGCATCGGCGGCGACATGATCGGCCACCTCGTCCGCCTCGCCACCGGCATCGACCTGCCCAAGGCCGCAGCCGACCTCGCCTGCGGCCGTACCCCCCACCTCACCCCGACCCGGCACGAGACCGCCGGTATCCGCATGCTCTACCCGACAGCCTCCGGCACCCTCACCCAGCGCCACATCAACCAGGAATTCGCGGCCCGCACCCCCTGGCTGCGCCAGGTGCAGTGGACCCGCCAGATCGGCGACCCGATCCTCCTGCCGCCCCACGGGGACCTGTTCACCGCCCGGGCCGGGTTCTACATCGTCACCGGCCGCGACACCACCGAGGTCAACGAGCGCCTCGACACCGCCGCCCACGAGATCACCGTCACCACCCAGGCGGTCCGATGAGCCCCGCGCCCGACCCGCGCTCCGACATCGACGGAGACGTCTACGTCTCCCCGCGCCATCTCGCCGGCTCCCTCGCGATCGGCGACCCCGCACTCGCCCCACTCCGCGCCCTCGGCTGGGACCTGGAGCACGACGACCTCGGCAACGTCTACGTCAACTCCCCGGACCGCAAGATCCGCCTCGGCTTCCTCCCCGAAGGCGAGGACGACGGCCTGTGGCGGATTAACGCCTACAAGGACCCGTTCGGCCCGCCCGCGTGGGGCGTGTGCTTCAACGACTCCACCCCGACCGAGTTCGTGACCGCCTTCACTACCGCGCTCGCCGAAGCGTATGAACAGGGCCCCGACGCCTACCTCACACGCCCCGTGGCCGACAGCGCGGAGCACAACCCGTTCCACGCCGTCGCCGTGCTCGTAAACCGAGGCTGGCAGCTCGACCGACCCGAGCCCGACACATTCGCGGTCAAGGCCCCCGACGGGCTCGCCGCACTCCACTTCACCATCGGTCACCTCGCCCCGGAGGGCGAGCTGGCCACGCGCGCGGCCCGCTGGGAGATCTGGGCGGGCACCTCCCTCGACCGACCCTTCTGGTACGCCACCGCCAGCACCGACACCCCCGTCGCCCTGCTCAAGGCCGTCACCGAGTGCGTCTCCGACCCGGCCCCGCTGCCGCGCTGGCGTCAGGACACCCGCAGCTATGTCGAGGGCATGGCCCAGCTCACCTCCATCGTCCCGCCAAGGCCGCCGGCCCCGACCCCGCTCGACGTGAAGCGGGCCGTCGCATCTCACCGCCCGGCCACGCTCCCGGCCGCCAGCGTCCCGCGCTGGAGCACCACCAGTAGCCCGGCCCTGCCCGGTCCGCGCCGCTGACACCAGCTCGACCTCGACCGGAGACGCCGCTTGTCCCTGCTTGCCCCCGAGTTCTTCGCCGAACTGTGCCTCCCTTTCCCCGACAGCACGGTCGTCGGCACCTCCTACTACGCCACCCCCATCGCGGGCGCACCGCTGCGGCTGCGGATCGACTTCAGCCGCACCTTCCACGCGGACACGTACGGTGGCCTACGCCTGGCGGTCGTCCACCCCGACCGGGGCGAGATCGACGCGGTCGTGCTCGACTTCGTGGACCACGGCACCTTTCACCGCCGCGACGAGGCTCGCAACACCATGGTGAACAGCAAGCACTACGGCACGTTCGCCACGTACCGCCGGCCCGGAAGGCCGCCCTGGGAGGGCGCCGTCACCACCGGGCTGCGTGACGCCATCGAGCAGTACGCGGCCGTCTGGTTCCCCGGCGCGTGGGCCGAGCCCGCGCCGTCACGCACCGCAGGCCGTACCGCTCACAGGACCCCCGCTCTGCCGGCCGCCCGCACTGGTGGCCGCGCCCGGTGAGCCGAGCCTTCCCACCCCGTGCCGAGCGATTCGCTCAGCGCCTCCCAAGGGCGTCGGCCTCGGCCGATCTCTCTGAACTTCTTCCTCTCACTCGCACCAAGGAGTCTTTCTCGTGCATGCCCGTACCGTTCGCGGTGCCCTCCGAATCCTGGCCGTGGCCACCGCCGCCGGCGTGGCCGGCACCCTGGCCTGGACTCCCGCCCAGGCAGCCCCCGCTCCCGTCTCCTTGGGCCCCGGCTACACGATCCCGGACTCCGGGGGCAACGCCGACGCCTCCCACATCGGCGCCTACGGCCCGCCCGGCCCGGCCGTCCACGGAGATACCGAGACCTACTGCGCCGACCCTGAGCGCAAGGGCCCGGCCGACGCCGGCGGCTACGGCGCCCCGCGGCCGGTCAGCTCCTGGACGTCTTCGGTGACCGGCAAGACCATGCCGAAGGAGCGTCTCGCCCAGGCGGCGTACGTGATCGGCAAGTACGGGCAGACCCACGACAACGCGCAGGCGGCAGCCGTCGACGCCGTGGTGTACGAGTACCTGGCCGGCGGCACGTACGCCCTCGACGGCGCCCGCGGAAAGCAGCGCCTCGCCTACCCCGTCGTCTCGCCGACCGCCCGCACCCTCGCCCAGGGCTACATCGCCGAGGCCAAGCGGCTCGCCAGCCCCTACACGCTCACGATCACCCCGTCGGTGACGACCACCACCGCCGGGACGAAGGTCACCGTCGCCGTGAAGGTCGCCACGAGCGCGGGCGCCCCCGTGCCGAAGGTGACCGTCGCGCTGGCCGAGTCCGGCTCCGGCACCGCCTCGGGGAAGGTCACCACGAGCGCGAGCGGCACCGCCCAGTGGGAGTTCACCGCGAAGACCGCGGGCACCGCCAGCGTCACCGCGAAGGCCGACGGCCTGCCCGCCACCGACCTGCAAGTCCTCACCCCGAAGAACCCCGCCGCTCAGCGCATGCTTGTCGCCAGCGGCACCACGAGCGCGGAGGACTGGGCCACCGTCACCGTGGACGAGGCGACCGGCGGCGTCACCATCCGGAAAAAGGACCCCGAGGGCAGCCGCCTGGTCGGCGCCGCCTTCGAGCTCCTGGACAAGGACGGGAAGAAGGTCGCCGCGGGCACGACCGACGAGCACGGTGTCCTCGCCTTCGACCAGCTCCAGGCCGGCACCTACCGCCTGCGCGAGACCTCCTCCGGCAGCCCCGTCCACGACCTCGTGCCCGAGCAGACCATCACCATCACCGCCGGACGCACCGCACAGGCCAACCCCCTCGACGTGATCGACCCGTTCAAGAAGGCTGATCTGTCGGTGAAGAAGATCGACAGGAACACCGGCCGGGTGCTCGCCGGCGCGGTCATCGCCATCCAGGCCGACGAGACGGACAAGACCGGCAAGCACGTCCCCGGCAAGGTCGTCACCACGCTGACCACCGGCACGAACGGCACCGCCGAGGCCGACCTCGACGTCCTCATCAAGGCCGGAACCCGCTACTGGGCCGCCGAGACCAAGGCCCCCGACGGCTACCAGCTCGACACCACCCCCGTCGCGTTCACCGCGAAGCCCGGCGCCGACGTCACGGTCACCCTCGCCGACCAGCCCGTCCCGACCACCCCGCCGCCGAGCCCCAGCACCCCGCCCCCGGCACCGCCGACCACGCCGCCGGCCCCGCCCACGACGCCGCCGACCGCGCCGAGCACGCCCCCGGCCCCGCCGTCCGGCTCACTCGCCCACACCGGCGCGGACACCACACCGTGGCTGATCGCCGGCGCGACCGCTCTGCTCGCCAGCGGCTCGGGCCTTTACCTGTTCAGCCGCCGCCGGCGCACGAGCGACATGGCCAGCTGACCGTCGAGCGCACCCTCCCCGTACCGACCGCCAGCCCGGAGTTCCCGCTATGAAGCACCATCAGATCCTGCCCACGCTCGCCCTGACCACCGCGGCCGTGCTCGCCACGCCCGCTGCCGCCGTCGCCGCCCCGTCCCCCGAGCCGACTCCCTCAGCGACGGCCGCCCGCGCCGAGGCACCTACCCCCGAGGCGGGCAGCGTCGAGATCACCAAGAAGGACCAGGCCGGGGACGTGCTCTCCGGCGCCGCGTTCCTGCTGCTCGACGCCACCGGCCAGGAGGTCGGGGGTGGGAAGACGGACGTCCAGGGGAAGCTCACCTTCCCCGACCTCGCGCCGGGCGTCTACCGGCTCAAGGAGACGGCCTCCGGCAGCCCGCTCCACGAGGTTGTGGCTGACCAGGACGTCATCGTCACACCGGGCGCGGCCACCCGGCTGACGATCACCGACCCCTTCAAGGCTGCCAAGGTCCGCCTGCAGGCCAAGGACAGCAAGACCGGCAAGCTCCTGCCCGGCGCCACCGTGAACATCGGCACCGGCGGCTCCACGCTCCTGACGCTCACCACCGGGGCCGGGGGCACGGCCACCGGGGAACTGCCGGTGTCGAGCCGGAAGGCGCAGTTCTGGGTCGAGCAGACCAAGGCCCCCGCCGGCTACGACCTCTACAAGCCGTTGAAGACGTTCACTGCCGGCCCCGGCGCCCCGGTGACCGTGACCGTCACCAACGCCAAGAGCGCAACCGGTCCGAAGCCCACCCCCTCGGACAAGCCGACGCACAAGCCCACCAGCATCCCGTCCACTCCTACGGTCAAGCCGAGCAGCAGCCAGACCAGCGTGCCGAAGCCTGTGCCGACGGACGCCAACAAGCTGGGCGACGGCTCCTCGCCTACCGCTTCTGCGAACCAGTCGGCCTCCACCTCATCCACTGCCTCCGCAGCCCCGGCCGGCGACTCCACGCCCGCCACCCCGGCAGGAGCCCTCGCCCACACCGGCTCGGACGCCCTCGCGTGGATTATCGGCGGGGCCGGCGGACTGCTCGTCGCCATCGGTACGGCCACCGTGATCGCCACATCACGCCGTGTCTCGGCCGAGCCCGAACCGGACGACCAGGAGACCTTCTAGACCACAGAGCCCCTTCGACGCGCAGCCCCCGGGACACCCTTCCCGGGGGCTGTTCCGCATACCGTCTCGTCCCCGCTGCGGTCACACGTTTCGCCGAACTCGGAGCGATCCCGGGCAGAACGCCTAGAGTCCGGTGAAGCGGAGGACAGGTGCGGGAAGCGAAGGGGAACCCGTGGCACGAAGAGATACCGCCGGGCGGTACTTGTACTGGTCCGACCGCCGAGTGCGTGCTGTCGCCGAGGAAGTCGGCCTGTCCCTGGAACGTGGCTGGCGATGGAACTTCACCGTCAACCTGCCCATGACGCAGTTCCAGATCGGCGAAGGGAACCGCGCCCAGAGCCGGCTGCGGACGGCACAACGGCTCCTGCGCAAGCTCGGTCCTCTTGCCGCTACCTCCTTCGACGGCCCCCCTCCACTTTCTTACGTCCACGGCATCGGACATGTGGAGTTCGCCGAGTTCGTCGGCACCTACGCCACGAACAAGGCCGTGCTGTGCCACATCCGGACCCGCTGCCGAGAGGGACGCAGGGTGGACGTCGTTCTCTTCGGAAGCATGGAACACGTCGAAGGCTTCCGCCCCGCCGACGCGCTCGACGAGGGCTGGGTCTCATCCGCAGCCCCGGCGATCGAGGAACTGCTCCGCAGCCGAGGTACAGAGAACACCTGGCAGTGGGACGACGACCAATCCCGCGCCGTGGAAGCCCTCAAGATCGCCGTACAGCAGGGCCAGCGCCCGTACCAGGAACATGAAGGACGCCCCTGGACCCGCGGATACACCCTCGGCCACGACCGCCAAGCCCACTGGTGTGCCGAGATCTACGCCGACGTTGTTCTGGACGATGCCCGCTGGAACTTCGACGGATGGTTCGACCTCGCCGACGCCCACCGAATCGTGATCGGGGCTCCCCTATGGGTACGGGCGTTGCGGCCGGACACCCTCGTCCGCTACCAGGGGAGAAACGCTGGATGGCTCCGTCGCCTGCGCAGACACCGTATGCCCTCCGTGGAGCAGAGCCCGCCAACCCTCACGGCTCCCCGTAGCCCTCAGCGCGTCCGAGCGCCGGAATGAATGAGCAAGAGAGGCCGCCGTACGACACCTGCGCGCCGTACGGAAAACCGAGAGTGGGCCTCTTCGAGGGCCGATAGGGGCTTCGGTGCGATACAGGTGAGCAGCGCATCTGGCGGCAGCCTCTTCATCTGAAACCCAGTTCGCCGGGGGCAGACAGGAAAGACCTCGGAAAGACTGGCCAAGGCGGGCAGGGGCATGTCAACGTAGACGACCTCGTCAGAAAGCCCAGGTCAAAGAGGTGATAGCCCGTGACTGTGGCTCCCGTGAGCCCTGGATTCTCCACGAACGTGAAAGCACTTCGGCTTCGCGAGTGGCAACTCGGTCCCGGCCAGCCCGCGATCGTCATGGACCTGTTCTCCGCGGAGGATTTCCACCTCATTGTGGACGACCGCGCGGACGTGCACGTCAGCTCGAAGGACGGTCGGTTCTACCTTGGCTGGTTCCCGCTCGGCCGCCCCGGTACCAACGGGGAGGGATGGAAGATCGCCGTCACCGGTACGGCCAAGGTGCCCGGCTACTCCCTGTTGTTCGACACCGAGACGCCGGCCGAGATCGTGGCCGCCACCATAGCGCGCGTGCTGGAGACCTCACGCCGCGTGTGACAACGCGAGTATCCCTCTGAGCCCCTCGCTTCGAGGCGGCCGGCGGACCGCCGGCCGGTTCCACCGCTCATCGTTTTTCCCCACCCAGGAGGTACTTCGTGACGTCCCCGGAGATGACTGTCGGCGACCTCGCCGACCTCTTGTCCCGCTGTGACCGTGATGCTCCGGTCCGCCAGGCCATGAACCCGTTTTTTCCGGCGGCCCACCGGCTGGCGCAGGTCGTGCAGTCCGTGGATCAGACCGGCCGAACCGTCGTCTACCTCGCCGAGGGCCGGGACGAGAACAGCCAATTCGGTCACCTGCCCCCCGAGGTCGCCGTCGCCCTGACCTGGCAGGAACCCGTCCAGTCACCCCCACGCCGCCCCCGCCGCAGTGCCGGCGGCAAGTAGAACCGCATCGAGCCCTTGGAGGCGCCCCTGTACCCCGACTTTCCGCTCGTCCCGTCCACGCCGCCCGGCGGACAGCCCGCGTTCTGGGTTGGCCCCCGGCACCTGGCCGGTGATGACAAGCGCCTCTATGACACCGTCGCCGACACGCTCTCCGGCCTGGGCTGGTCGAGCCTGACGATCGTCCGCGGTCGCGACGAGCCGGACGGGGACCGCCAGGTCCTGCGCAGCACCGTCCTGCACATCAGCCCCGACACCCTCCGGTGGGCCCAATGGTGTCTGCCGGACGAGCCGTTCTATCTGGGGGAGCTGCCGATCGCCTGGCAGATCTCCGCCCGTCCGGGCACGAGCAGTCCGCTCGCTGGGTGGTCGGCCTACTTCACCCCCGATGTCCCCGGCGAGGCCGTGGCCGACTTCCTCGTCGCGCTCGACGCCCGGGACCAGCCCGTCGTGCCGTTCACCGGCCCGGAGGCGGTCCTCGACGCGGTCGCCGCACACGGCTGGCTCCGCGACATCGACCAGCCCGAGGCGGCAGCGACGGACCCGACCTTCACCTCGCACATCAGCCTCGGTGAGGTACCGCCCCTCATTCAGGACGGCGACCCGCGCGCGCTGACCACCAGCGCCGACGAGGCGGGACCGGCAGGGTGGCAGGCATGGGCCGAGCCCGCGCTCGGCGCACCGTGCCTGTGGGTGGCGTCGTTCGGCAGCAGCGTTCCGCACGACCTTGTCGCCGCCTTCGCCTCTTCCCTCAGTTCGACCGCACCGGTCCTGCGACGGGTCCTGCCCGAGGCCACCCACGAGCGGCTCCTGCGCGCGCCGGCCATCTAACGCCTGGCGGCCCCTCTTGCCCGACGCATACAGCCCGGCCTCCCTGTGGGAGAGCCGGGCTCCTTGCTGTTCGGGCCGGCCCACCTGCACACGATGCCGCCCCGCGTCGTCGAGGCCGACGCAGCATGTCGGTGGCGGCCCAAGCGGCACGCACTGACGGTCGGTGGACGCGCGGATGCCCCCGACCCGCCCCAGGGGGGCGGAGCCGGGGGCATCCGCGGATCGGGACCGGTCAGCTCGTCGCAGTGGCCTTGGTGAGGGCCTTGTCGAGGTGGCGGTCGACCAGGCCCGGCGAGCCGGAGACGATCAGCAGCAGACCGCCGTCGCGGACCGCGGTCTGCTTCACCACGGTGCTCCGCCCTCCGGCGGAGAACGTCAGGAGCTGGCTCCACCGCTCGTCGCCGAGCCCATAGGGTGCGGTCAGCTTCTGCGAGGCCATGTCGATCGGGGTCCCGCCCGCGACGACCTGATAGCTCGGGCAGCCGGTCATGGCGTCGAAGATCCGGCCTATGCCGTCGGACAGCTTGTCCGCGCTGTCGCTGTACAGCTCCTCGGAGACCTCGGAGGCGCTGTCGGCGTAGGCGAAGGTGACCTTCGCCTTGCGGGGGAAGGCGAGCGTGCCGCCGGTGGCCGCCTCGCCGCCCAGCTCGCTCAGGGCCGGACAGCCGATGACGGTGACGTCGTCGTGCTGGCTGGGGCGCTCCGGCTTGCGCGCGTAGCCACTGCCGAGATCGCTCTCGTCGAGCAGGCGCGTCTTCAGGATGTCCGAAGACAGCGGGGCGGCGTTCCGGTCGGAGCGGGCCGGCTTCCCGGCGGGGGAGGAGGTGGTGGTGTCGGGCTTCGTGCTGGGGGCGCCGCTGGTGCAGGCGGGTACGGCGAGGAGGGCGGCGGTGATGCCGAGGGCGGTGGTGGCGACGCGAACGCGCATGACGGTACTGACCCCTTGGTGCTTGGAGACGGGTGGTCAGTGCGGGCCCGCGGGCCCGGTGGGTTGTAGGGGTGGGGGTCAGTGGCCGAGGTGGCGCAGGCAGTCCTCGAACGTGGCGTGCGTCGCGTCCGCCGGCCCGGCGCTCCGGTTGTACCAGGCGGTGTCGAGGCGGGTCTCCTGCTGCTGGTGGCCGGCCCGGCAGCGCAGCCAGATCTCGTCGCGGGTGGAGAGGACGAGCCAGTCCCGGTACGCGCCGCACTCGGTGCAGGCGACCATCTCGCCGTCGAGGACGAGCGGCTGTCCCCAGGGCATCATGCGGCCGTCGAGCTGGTCGTGGCTGGGCACCCGCAGCTCCGGCGGAAGGAAGTCGTCCACCACGGCGACGGGCTCACCGCGCCCGGGTTCAGCCGCCGGCTTCCCGACGCCCGGCGGGACCCGGTCCTGCAGCCGTGCCGACATCTCGAAGAATCGGCGCTGCGCCTCGCTGGGCTCCGCCGCCCGGCGGCGTATCCGGTGAAACATCCTGACGTCCTCCTTCGCCTCGTCCTGCTCGCGTCATGATCGTGCCCCACACCTCCGGGAGCTTCAATTCACAAAGTCCACAGTGACCCTCGAGGAGGCCAGGACGGCGGCGGTGTCCCTGTTCCCGAACGCGTGCCGACACGCACACGTCCTGGCCGCAGGGCCTACCGGGTCTTTCCGACGGCGCCCTCCCCGCCGCGCCGTCGGCCAGGCGCGGAGGCCCGGGCTGCCGCCCTGCGCGTCGGGGACGAGCCGCCTGCCGTGCCGTGCGCGGGCAGTTCCGAGGCGTCGGCGGGCAGGTCGGCCATCCTCCGCATCCGCCACACCAGCACGTCGCTGACCGACTCCGCGGTGTCGAGTTCGCGGCGCTCGACCGCGTCGGACAGGAGGGCGGCGGGGTCGTGGCCGACGGCTTCGGCGTCCGCGATGGTGGCCGCCAGGGCGTACCAGCCGGGCTCGGCGAGGATTTGCTCGGCCAGTCCGGGCAGCGCCTCGCGCAGCACCACGGTCTGGCGCTGGAGCAGGGGCCGGTTCAGGCTCCGGCCGCGCTGGTAGAGCACGCCGAGGGGGCCGGCGGCGGCCTCCTGGTAGGCGGAGCGCAGGTGCTCGGCGGCCCGCGCGGCGGCGGCGGCCTGCTGCGCGTGGCCCTTCTTCGCGTGCCAGTGCGCGGCGGCAGTGATCAGGAAGAACAGCATGTCGACCGCCATCGCGGTGCTCGCGCCATCCTCACCGCGGCCGAGGGCCGGGCCGCCGTGGACGAGGTCGCGGGCGGCCTGGCGCAGGGCGCGGTCGTGTCCGCGTACGGCGCGGACGTGGGAGCGAGAGGCCCGTTCGAAGGCCGTTGCGGCCTCGCGAAGTTCGCGGCGGGTGTGGGCGGCGGACGTCTTCGCGAGGGCGTCGAGGATCTCGCCGGCCGCAGCGATGTGCGCGGCGGCGACCGCGTCGTCGCCGTGCTCGATGACAAGCATGGCCTGCCACGCTGCCGATGCCGTCCTACGGCGGGCAGCGGCTGGAGTGCTCGGTCCCGTACGGGCAGCGTCCTCCGGCCGGGGAACGGGGGCGTCCTGGGCGTCGCCGGACCAGCGCTCCCGGATGCGAGGCAGCGAGAGGTCGGGGGCAAGGCGCGCACCGGGGTAGAACACCGGCTCACCGTCCCGGTTCCGGTCGTCGGGCAAGGCGACCTTGTATCCGAGGAGGTCCCCGGAGGGCGCGGTGCGCTTGCGGATCAGCAGGCCGGCGCCGGCGAGCCGGTCGAAGAACTCCTCCTCGCTCCTCGCGCCGGCCACCGCACGCCGCACCGTCTCGCGCAGTTCCTCACGAGCCGTGCGCTCGCGGCCCTGACGGGCGGCCTTGTGGCGTTCGGCGCTGGTGGGCCGCTTCGCGGCCGTTCCGTCCCCCTTGTTGAGCCGGCGCAGGCCCAGTTCCACTTCGAGAGCGCGGGCCTGCGCCTGGACGCGGGCGGCGTCGTTGTCGAGGTCCGGCTTGTAGCCGTCCTCGCGGACCAGGGTGGCGACGATGTGGATGTGGTCGTCAGCGTGACGGACCGCTGCCCATCGGCAGCCCGCCCCCGTCTCCGGATCGTCAATGCCGGCAGCGGCGACCATACGACGGGCTATGTCACCCCACTCCTCGTCGGCCAGGATGCGGTCCTCGGCGCCGTTGCGCACCGACAGATGCCACACGTGCTTCTTCGGACGCTGGGCCTGGTCGATGTTCTCGACGGGCTGGTCGAGGAGCTGCTGGAGCTGCTGGAGAGTCGCGGTGGCGTCGCGGCCGGGGTCGGGAGCGTTGTGGTCCCAGGAAGCGACCAGATGCGGGTCGGTGTGCTCCTCGAACTTGCCAGGCCCGTAGAGGTAGTACAGGAGTCCGATGGTGCGCTGCCCGCGCTTCTGGATCCGGGGAATCATGCTGCTGCCCTTGACTGGTTGATCAACTGGGATGGCCGCGGGGAAGACGGCGTTCCATGCGCCGAGGGCGGGAAGTATCGGCGCATGAGCTGGATACCGCCTCTCGCCGCACTGCTCGGAGTCCTGCTCGGAGCGGTCGCCACGGCGCTAACGGATCGTCGGCGATGGCGACGGGAGGCGGTCGCGCGGCTGCTGGAACTGCGTACAACGCTGTACGCCGAGTACCTGGTCGCGACGGAGGAAACGGGAAGGGACCTCCTGCGCGTGCTGCGAACCACCGCGGTCGAGGAACGGGAAGCGGCGGCCGAGGCCGCGTTCGCCGCCTTCAACCTTGGTGCTGCGCGACAGCGGGTACACGTCCTGGCCCCGCTCGACGTGGTTCGGGCGGCTGACGAGATCTTCCGGAGACTGCGACGTGCGTGCGACTACGTGGCGGCTGCGGACCCAGGTGACACCGCAGGTCTTCTCGCGATGAAGAACGAGGTCGGAGTCGTACGCGACCGGTTCCAGGAAGCCGTTCGGCGCGACGTCCGCAGCCTGCTGGCCGGCAGCGCCTCGTGGTCGGCATGAGCTGCTCGATCAGTCCTGTTCGAGCATCCGGTCGGTGACCACCTGCACGCGAGCGACTGCCCGCTGCACAGCCGACACGACCGCGTCGAGTTCCGCCGGCTGCCCGCCGCTGTTGATGGCGCGGGCGACCTGGTTCAAGTTGTTGCCGACTTGCCCGAGATGACGGCGCGCGGCGAACAGCTCGGCTATCAGATCTCGGTGACCCGCGATGACGGCAGCGGTGTTCTCGGCGTCCTCGGCCGCAGCGAGCCCGGCCCGCACGAGGTAGGCGGGCAGGCTCTTGCGGGAAGTACGTGCCGCGGCGGTCAGACGGGTCCACTCGTCATCGCTGAGACGGACGTTGCAGATGCGGGCGCGCTTGTTCTTCTGGGGAGAGCGCTTACGAGCGACGGGGCTCGCAGCGGCGCTCGTGCAGCTTCGTGGCGGCTCCTCCACCCCTGGCTGCGATCCGCCCTCGGTCGCCGCCTGACGGTCCAGCGCCCCCCGGTGCTGGACCGCTCCCGCCACCCCTGGGGCGGGAGATGGCCAAGCTGCCGTCCCCAACGGGGAAGAGTAGCTTGGCCGATAACTTGCTCGCCCCGAGACCGAGTTGTGGTCGCGAGCAGGTTCCGGGGTGGTGCCGTTCTGGGTGGGGTACGTCATCGGGATTCGGGCCTCGTGGAACGGATGTGGAGCTGGATGGCGGCGGCCAGTTCGAGGACGTCGGCCGGTCCCGCGAGGACGCGCACTGAGCCGTCGGGATGGCCCTGGACGAGCCACTGGCCGGTGGGTGCGAGAACAGCGGCGTGTACGAGCCGCCGGCGGACCAGGACGTCCGCCCAGGCGCCGGCCTCGGCGACCGTGGGCTCGGATGACCGAGGAGAAGGCGGAATCACGGCGTACCTCCGTAAGCGGGGCGGTGGCCCGGCGCGAAGCCGGGCCACCCATGGCAGATAGGACTGCTGAGCTGGGGCTTTGCAGGCTCAACCGCACTCGGGGCAGCGCCCGACATGGCCACTGAGGGCCCGGGCCATCCGCTGCTTCGCCGATGCAGCCTGCTTCGCGCTGGACTTCGCCGCCGGACTGCCCTCGTACCGCTTGGAGTGGGCGAGCATGAAGCCGATCTCCCGCTCGTACTGCGTACGGATGGTGGTGAAGTAGTGGCAGGTCTTCATCGGGCATTGCTCCTTGTCGTCGTGGTGTCGATGCTCCGCAGCTCCTGGAGGACGAGGCTCAGCCGGTCGTTCCGGCCACCCTTCAGTCCCTCGCGGCGGAGGATCTCCCGAAGCTGGACTCGGGTGATGGCCGGGTTGCCGTCCCGTTCGAGCAGGGCGGGGACGTGAGGGAGGACCTGCTGGACGAGCTGGTCCACCGGCTGCTCCGACTCGCGCGACGGGCGCTGTGCCTGAGGGGTGCGGCGGCTTCCGCGCTGCCCCTTGCCCTTGGCCCTGGTCTTCGAGCTGGTCTTCCGCCGGAGGGGGACCTTGTGTCCCCGGTCCCCGGTGGGTTCGGTCCCCGTGTCGGTGTCGGTGTCGGTCGGTCCCCGGTCCCCGGTGGGTTCGGTCCCCGTGTCGGTGTCGGTGTCGGTGTCGGTCGGTCCCCGGTCCCCGGTGGGTTCGGTCCCCGACTCGGCGCCCCTCGGTCCCCGATGCGAATCATGCGCCTGAGCAGGCACTTCGGCAGCAGGGCCGTCGGTCCCCGCGCCGCCGGCGGTCCCCTCGTCGGGGTCCGGTTCGACGGGGACGGTCCCCGGGACGGTGCTCACGTCTGGCGTCTCGGTCCCCGTGTCATCGCCCTCGGTCCCCGCGACTGCTGGTGTGTTGAAGTCCCAGTTTTCGGGGACCGGTCCCCGTGGGGAGCCCGGTCCCCGGTCCCCGTCCTCCGACTCGCCGGGACCGTGGGGACCGGCTACGGGGACCGGTGCTTCCGAGGTCTCCTGCGCGGGGACCGTGGCAGCCGCGGTGGTGGTAAGCCCCGGGGACCAGGGAGAGGGGAGCGGGACCGTGGCGAGGGCGACCGCATGCCGGCGGGCGGCGAGCTGGTCGAGCAGCTGCGTGCGCTGGAGGGGGTCGGTGCCGACCGAGGCCCTGGCGACCGCCTTCGACAGCCGTCGGGCGAGCCGCCGGCCTCGCCAGCCCTCCCGCCGCTCTGGAGTGCGCTCGGCGAGGCGGGCGGCCAGGTCGACCGCGCGGGCGGTGGCCCGGTCCCGGGTGATCTGCGCGGCGTCGCGGTCGCGGGCGGCGATGCCGAGGCGGGACAGCAGCCGTTCGCGCGCCTCCCGTCCGAGGACGGCGAGCAGGCCGTGGGAGGCGGCGCCAGGGGTGCGAAGCCGCAGCTCGATTCCCATGGCGAGGTGCCACAGCATCGCCGCCATGACCGGGCCGACGAAGGCCCGGACGGTGCCACCGACGGGACCGCTCTCGGCATAGGCGGGGATCACCTGTACTCCGGTGATCACCCACACCAGCGTCCCGGGCAGGCCAGGTGCGCCCTGCGTGGCCAGGTTCTGCCGCGCCATCAGCGCGGTCGCGAAGAGCGCCAGTTCGGCGGCGGCGAACATCCCGGCACGCTCGGCGGTGCCGGCCATGTCGAGGTAGTCGGCCGCGAAGCGCCACGACGTGTCGGCGCTGTAGGCGGTGCAGCCGAGGGCAGCGAGGGCGGCGACCTTGACCGCCGGACCGCCGACGCGCTTCTGCGGGTGGGCTCCCCGGCGCCGGATCGTCCAGGCGACCAGCACCAGGGCGAAGGCGGCGGGGACGCCGGCGACGAGGAGGAGAGGGAGGTCCGGAGCGGCACCCAGGGACAGGACGGGGTGGGTCATGCGGCCTTTCCAAAAGAGGCGGGCGTCACGGTCGACGCTGCCTGGCGGGACACCGGCTGGCGGGTGCCGGGCTTGGTGGTCGCGGGGCGGCCCGCTGCTGGAGCGGTCTTCTGCCGCTTCTTCTTGGGCCGGGGCACACCCTGGCGGCGGTCGCGGTCGAGCACCTTGTTGGCCGCCTGCCGGAGCAGGTCACGGGCGTGCTTGGGGCTGATCTGCAGGCCGGCGGCGAGCCGGGCGGGCCGCCAGCCCCGGACGTAGGCGTGGTCGACGACGACCTGGCGCTCGGCCTCGGTCAGGTGGACGTTGCGTCCCTGGAAGAACGCGGTCACGCGCCGGTAGTCGAGGCGCTGGGGCAGTCCGTCGTGCCACGGGCGGCGCTCGGCCTCGGTGAGCCCGCCCCAGATGCCCTCTTTGAGGACGTTCTCCAGTGCGTAGTTGAGGCAGTCGCTGCGCACCGGGCACCAGCCGCACAGCTCCTTCGCCTCGGCGATGGCTTCGTGGTCCCGGGGGAGAGGGAAGAAGACGGCGTCGGCGTCCTCGACATCCATGCCGTGGCACGCTCCGCGGGTGTGCCAGCTGGTGTCTGCGATGCCGCGCAGACCGGTGGCCGGCGAGTCGTGGGTGGTGATGTGGCGCAAGGGGTTCTCCGATGTGCTGCCGCGTCGGCAGGCCAGGGCGGTGCTCGGCGGGCGCGGCGTCGGGTGCCGGCTGCGGCGCGGGAGCGTGCGCCGCAGCCGAGGCGAGACGGTGGTGGTCGGTGGTGCACCGAGCGGGGTGCACCAGCCATGGACGCCGGTCAGACCATGGCCGGCTGCTGGGCCTGCTGGGCGGTGGCGAGGTCGAGGCGGCCGGGGTGCGGCGTGGCACGCGGCGCTGTTCCGCGTACCCCGTCGTCGGGACCGATCCGGCGTCGGCGGCACGGCTCACCGGGCTGGGCCAGGCACCAGCCGCAGCGGACGCCGAGCGGGTCGGGCTGGCCCTGCGCGACGGCGACCTCGCGTGCTGCCCGGGCGGGCCGGTAGGGCGCGAGGGCGGCTCGGGCTGCGGGCGGTATGCAGGAGCCGATCTCCCGCAGTCGGGCCTCCAGCTTCGGATCGACCCCGCGACCGCTGGTGATCGCCCGAGCCTGTGCGGGCTGCGCGAGGCCGGCGGCGACAGCGCGGCGGGCGCCGGCCAGCTCGGCGGTCCAGGCGGCCTGGTCGTCCGGATCGACGGACGGTGTGGGGTCGGAGTGCCTCGCCAGGCGGTCGCGCCGGTAGCTCTCCCAGGGACGGGCCACGTCCGCGGGAAGGATCTGGTACGGCGAGGTGCGGATGTGCTGGCGGGCGGCGACGCGGGCGTCCCAGCCGTGCGGGGTGGCCATCGGCACGTCGCCGAGCAGCTCGTGCCACTGGGCGAGCTGGTCGCGGGCCTCACCCGGGTCGGTGCGGATGGTGCGGGGGTCGAGCCGGCCGATGTAGGCCAGCAGGGCGGCGATTTCGCGGCGGTCCACGGTCAGCCCTCCGTTCCGGTCGGCTCGTCGAGGGCGGCGAGAAGGGCGGCGGTGTGGGCCTCGGCCCGCGTCATACCGCCGGGGGCGGCGGAGGCTCCACCCTGCACGGCGTAGAGGTTCGGGCGGCTGGGGGCGTGCTCCCGGGCGATCCAGGAGCGCCAGTCGGTGGCCCAGGCATCCGCCGGCCTCGGCTTGAAGGCCGCCCGGTGAGCACGCCACTTCGTGTCGGCCGCCCGCAGGCCCTCCTGGCCGAGCCGGTCGAGGTGTCCCTGCTCGCGGGCCCAGGAGTGGGTGGCGGGGTCGACCTGCCACTCGCTGGCCGAGATGACGGCAGCACCACTGCTGTACCTACGGTTCAAATCAGGTTCACTACGGTTCTGTGTGCCGGTTTCCGGTACACCGCTGTGCCGGTTTCCGGTACGTCGGGGTGCCGGTTTCCGCCGGGGCCTGCCGGTTTCCGGTACTGCCGGAATCCGGTCCCTCGCGGGGGATTCCGGTACCTCACGCGGCCGGATTCCGTACCGCCGCAGGACCGAGACCCGGAGGGCGGGGGCGGCCTCGTGCTCGCCCGCCGGCGCCTGGTCGGCGTCCTCGTCCTGCGCGGTCTCTGCCGCGGCCTGGGCGGCGAGGGGGAGGCGGTAGACCGTGCTGCGCTGCGGGCCCGTGAGGTCGTCGAGCTGCTCCAGCTCACCGGCATGCACCAGGCGGTCGATGGCCTCGCGCACCGTGGAGACGGAAGCGCGCGTGCGCTTGGCCAGGCTGGACAGCGAGGCCCAGGAGACGCACTGCTCGTCGGCCACCCGGTCGGCTATCGACAGCAGGACCAGGCGCGCGGTCCCCCGGCTGGAACTGTGCTCCCAGACCCACTCGCGGGCTTCGCTGCTCATCGGCCGCTCCCGGCGACGGGGCGGAGCCGGTGGTTCGCCGGGGCAGGGGAGGCGGGCTCCGTCGCGGTGCGTGAACGCGCCGGGGCGGAGGTGGCTGCCGCGCAGGCCAGGCGGAAGGGCCTTTTACGCAGGGCAGGAGGCATGCGATACTCCTCGTTGCAGTGTTGCCATGCTGACGCGCCCCTCGGAAGGACTCAGCGTGGTGATGGTGGGCAATCCCCGCCCTTGCCGGGGCGGACATGCCACTTAGCGTTCGGCGTCTGGGAGTTCCCGCTCCCGGGCGCCGTCGCTGTATGCAGACCTACACGGTCTGGTCGGTGCGTATCTCGCTCCTCACGATCGCGGTGCCGGGCGGGCTGCCCGGAGGACGACGAACATACGCAGGGACCCGCGTCAAGATCCAGACTTGGTTCTTAAACTCTGTAGAACTTGTTGCCCCATCAGGTGCAGGCGCCGAAGGCGCAGCCTGCACTGCAGAGAGATCGTTTCCTGGCGGGGCGGCGACGACGCCCGTCATTCGCCCTGGGGAGTGGCCTCTCCCGGACTCCGCCACCTTTTGCCTGGGATTAGCGCCCTGACGGGTCGCGCGGTGGGCGCTGTCCGGTGTGCGGGCCGCCACAAATTGCGCCACGTGCAATTTAGCGGAAGTGATGCGGCTCACTGTGAGAGTTGTTTCCTGTCCGTAGGGCTCTAAGAATTGAGGTGGAATTTATGCCTGCCAGGCCCTGCGCGTCAAGGGTGGTTTAATGTCTCCGGAATTTGCGCGTGGCGCAATTCATTCAAATTGCGCGTGGCGCAATTTCGTCGAATGATCTTGAAGTGCTGAGAGGCGAGAAAGTGCGAGCTGTCACTATGTCCAGCCACGGCGGCCCGGAGGTCCTCCGGCTCACGGAGGTCCCTGAACCAGAGCCGACGGCCGGACACCACAGGGTCGAGGTCCTCCAGGCGGGGGTGAACTACGCGGACCTGCATGTGCGAGAAGGGGACTACCTGGCCGGTGTCACGCTCCCGTACGTCCCTGGCAACGAAGTGATGGGCTACAGCGACGGGCGGCGGGTGGTGGCCCTGACGCGCGGCGGCGGATATGCGCAGGTGGCCTTGGCTCACCGCCGCTCCACGATCCCGGTCCCGGACGACATCGACGACGCCACGGCGATCTCGTTGACCCTCCAGGGCAACTCGGCCTGGCACCTGCTGCACACCGTGCTGCGCATCACCCCGGGGGAGACTGTGATCGTGCCCGCAGCCGCCGGCGGCGTTGGGTCCCTAGCAGTGCAGCTCGCCAAGCGGGCCGGAGCCCGCGTTGTGGCCCTGGTCGGCACGGACTCCAAGCGAGCTCTGGCCCTCGGCCTTGGGGCAGATGCCGTCGTCGACAGCACCTCGACAAGCCTGGCCGTAGACCTGAAGGAGGCGACCCGTGGCGCAGCCGCCGCGGCGCTGGAGATGACAGGCGGCGACACCCTCCATTCGACCTTGGAAGCCCTGGCGCCCATGGGCCGGATGGCGGTCTACGGAAGCGTCAGCGGCATCGAGACCACCATCACCACCCGCGACCTCATGGCTACCGGCAAGACGGTCAGCGGATTCTGGCTCCCCCTGCTGTTCGGGCATCGGACCGCGCTGCGCGACTCCATGACCGACCTCTTCCAGGCCGTACGGCACGGGGAACTCGCCGTCCCGGCGCCCACCGTGTACCCGCTGAGCGAAGCGGCTCGCGCGCACGAGGACATGGCGGCCCGCCGAACCACCGGCAAGGTCGTCCTCGACCCCGCTGCCTGACTCGGCTCGGTATCCGGCGCGGCTCGGACCCCGGTGCTCCGCCCCCACGAGGGGAGGGGTGAGGCTCGAGGTCGAGCTCGCTGCCGTCAACCGACCGGCTCGTCCAGCTGCTCGCGCAGGTCACGCAGAACCACCAGGCGCTCCGACAGCTCGGCGATCATCGTGTCCAGCTCACTGCCGGCCTCTCCTGCGGAGGCCGGCAGTGTCGTGCGCAGAAGCTGCTGGTACTCGCGCACCACGCCCCGCCGGGACGACTGCGGCACGAGACGGCTGAGCGTCGCCTCCACGGAGAGCGAATTCACGCGCCACCCGCCACCGTCCTGCCGATACGCCCACACCACGGTCCGGTCCTGCGGGTTGAGCGTGAGACGGCACCCAGGGCCAGCCAGAGCGCTCAGCTCCGGCAGGTCGATCGCCCCGTTGCCCGCGAGCGCTGCCGCGTCCTCCGGAGAATCAGCCCACCCAGCCTGCGCCCAAGAGGCGTCCCCGATCCCCTCGGAGCCCCCGGCCCCACCCGCTGACAGCGCATTCGGCTGCTGCACGGATCCGGGCTGGAGTTCGTGCTCGCTGCCGAGCCAGGTGATCACCACCGCCCGCAGGTCCGGGTGGCCTGCCGGGAAGAGGAGGTGCGAGACGACCTCGACCTCCTGGAAGTCAAACCGTGGCAGGCGCATGCGGAATCGGTTGCCGTCGCGATGGGCGACCACATGGGGGCTTTCGTCCCACAGTCGACGGCAGTCTGGGTCCTCGTAGATCTCGCGCAGCAGGGAGGTCATGAAGCGGTCGGCCTTATGGCGCGCCAGGAACATGCGGATCATGGCCAGGTACACACGGGCATGATCTTCCCAGCCCACGTACTGCTTGCGGGCGTCCGGGTGCAGCAGGGCCCAGCGCATCAGGTTGGCGTCCGGCTCGACGACCCAGGGGTACCAGTCCGCCATCGCCCGGTTATAAGCGATCATGGACCAGCGGGCGTCGGTTACATAGGCGGGGTGGGGCATCTGCTGGTCCAGCAAGAACTGCAGGGTGCGTAGCTCCGGAGGCTCGCCCTTCGGCCTGGCCCGACCGATCAGAGCACCGCCCGGGGTGTAGTACAGAAGCGTCTGACGCTCGTCCGGCCCCAGATGGAGCCGCTCGACCAGCTTCTCGACCGCGTCATGGGGAAGGCGGGGAACCGCGCCCCGTTCCAGCTGCCCGTACCACTTCTCGGACATGCCGATGGCGTGCGCCACCTCTGCCTGAGGGATCGCGCGTCCACGTCCCTCCCTCAGCCCCGCAGCGAGGCGCCAGGCCCGGAGCAGACCGGCCAGCCCCATCAGCTCTTCCGGGCCGAGTTCTCCCTCGTCGCTTTCTCCGAGACTCATGCGGCACCAGCTCCCATCACGTGCCGCCAGCTTGAGGCAGCCCGAAGGAGGCGACAACTCGAGTCCCGCCGGCAGGGGCGCGAGGCCCCTCTCCTGCAGAGTCCTCAGAAGCCCAGCCCGGACCGGTAGTCGTGTTCCGGTAGCCGTGTTCCGGTACTCCAGTTCCGATTCCGCCCTGAGAACGTGTGCGAGCCGGGGACGGAGACGGCTTTCCGTCCCTGAACTTACACGTCGGGCACCAATCATCCCGCTATTAGTTCTGGATTCAACATGGCATCTGAGCGCCCCAAGGGGAGCAGCCACGCAGAGCGAGTGATCCGGGTCATACAGGCATTCGCCGAGCTCCCCGGAGACACGCATTCGCTGAAAGCCATTTCCGAGCACACGGAATTGGATCCTGCGGTGGTTCACCGCATTCTCGCAGCCCAGGTGGCCGCCAAATGGGTCGAGCGCGTAGGCCGCGGCAAGTACCGGCTCGGCAGTCACGCGGCCCGCGCCGGGATGCAGGCGATGGCCGGCATGTATGACGGCCTGGACCAGCACGAGATCCTCGTCGACCTGCAAGCGGACTGCGGCGGCCTCGTCCTCTTCTACAGCCTCGCCTCCGTCGGCGCGCGCCGCGTCTGCACCGACTACGCGATCGGCAACTACTGCCCGGACGACTTCGGCATGACCGCGTACGACATCTTCACTGCCGGCTGCTCCCTGCGCACCGGCGCCTCCGGACGCACCCTGCTCGCCTACGTCCCCGAGAGCCTTCGGGAGATCGCGCTCGCCGAACCCATCCCCGAGACCGCCGGCCCGGGCGCACTCGGCAACGACGACCTCCTCGCGACCCTCGACGGAATCCGCGTGCTGGGCTACGCCGTCGGACGCCAGGAGTGCCTGCCCGGTTGGGACTCGGTCGCGGCCCCGGCCCTGTGGGGCGACACGGCACTCGGCGTTGTCCTGCTCCTCAAACCCCTGGGTGATATCCCGAACGACATTACCGATTACATCGACCAGGTCCTGGGAGCCGCCCAGCTCATCAGCCTGGCGGCCACCCAGGGTGGCCGGAACCCCCAGCTAGTCGCCTGACCATGAGAAAGCGCAGCCGCACCGTGCCCTTCTTCACCCACGTCCAGACCGCAGACGAAGCCCAGGCCCTGATAGCAGATCTCGCAGGCACGGGCCTGCACCGTCTCGACGCGCTCGGACGTCACCTCGGCCCCGTTCGACTCGGCCTCGATCCAGAACACAAGGAGATCTGGTGGGCTGTGCCCGACCGTGAGGCATGGGCTGTGGAGTCGACGACACCAGGCCGGTTCCTCGACCTCATCAGTGAGCGTGCTGATCCAGCCTGGGCTGATGAACCCCTCGCGCGTGCCGATTACCAGCGCATCCTCGACACGCTCATCCCGTCTGTAGGAACACGGCATGCGGGGCGGCTCGGCGCCAGGCAGAACGGCTGAGGACGCCGCCGCCTTGGCGGCTACGCGTCACCCCCAGGGCCTCCTCCCTGTTGGCGGCGCAGCACCCCCTGGGCTGGGTTCGCCATGCTGGCCGCCTCGGCCGGAATGCCAGCCTCTTCGTGGCCCACCGCTCCCTGGATGTCAGTCTTCGTCGGTGGCTGCCTGTTCCTCGACCTTGGCATCCTCTACCACCCGCTCGATTTCCGTGTCGACTCGACGCAGCTCGTCGACCACCAGACCCCACGCCCGCCCGTGCAGCTCTTCTGGCACCTCGTCCTGGATGAACTGCGACAACCGGCTTATCTGCATCTCGGCGTCGTACTCGCTCGCGATCGTCGGCGAGGTCGCCACGGCCCACACCAACCGGCCGACCGCCGCGCCCCCCCGGCCGATACCGCCGAGCACCGCCCCGAAATCCGGCACTGTCCCCTCCTCCACCTTCAGCAGTCTGTCGATTCTGACTGTGCGGGCCAGCGCCGTCCCAACCGTCCCAGGCAGATGGTGACGGACGCACGGCATGAAGGCCACTCAGCAGCCTGCGGATTCCTGCTCTGTGGCCTCCTCCAGACCTTGGCAGGTAGGAGCGCTACCAGGAGATGGGGTCGGCGAGTTCGATGACGGGCTGGCGACCGGCCTGGGGAATGCCGAGGAGGGCGCGGGCCTAGTGGACCGCCTGGAACTGCTCGGCTGTGGGCGGCGCCCAATCGAAGAGTTCCAGGGCCTGCTTCGGGGTGGCCAGGATCTGGACGTAGGTGGGACCGATGGCTGGATCGACAGGGGTGGGGCCGAGGCTCGTGGGGTGGCGGTGTAGCGGACGCGCGCACAGGGTTCGTCGGGGGCACAGGTACCCGAGATACCGGGTGCCGGCGAGCTCGGCCGCGGCCTCCTTACGGGCTTCACGGATCAACGTTGTCTCGGGGTCTGCGTGATCCGTGGGTTCCGGTGTGCCGCGGGGCAGCCAGGCCGCGCCGTTGTTGGGGTCGAGGAGGGCGAGGACACGCCCGTCCGGGACGAAGCCCACGCCCAGGACTGGCGAACCGTGGGGCCGTCGGGGACGTCTGCTCCTTCAAGGCGCTGGGAGGAGCGAGAGACGTATCGACCAGCGACCTGAGGTCACTTCAGGTCAAGCAGCATCCGAGCCTCCTCGGCGCAGCCCCACGAGAGCGTGACGCCAGCACCCCCGTGCCCATAGTTGTGTACGACGACGGTGCCATCCTTCCGACGCTCGGCCTCCACGCGGACTGCGGAGCGGGTCGGGCGGGCGCCGATCCGGTGTTCCAGGACGCGGGCCTCAGCAAGGCGGGGTTCGACCTCGGCGCAGCGGGCCCGGATGTTGGCCGCCGCCGTGTCGTCGGGGGCGAGGCTGCCTTCGCCGTCGATAGCCGTACCGCCCAGGACGACCGTGTCGCCATGAGGGTAGAAGCACAGCAGGTCCGGAGAGAGGCCGGTGTCCTCAGAGAAGAACTCGGTCAGCCCCGGGTTGGTGACAACGACGTGCTGGCCGTGGATGGGCCGAAGGTCATGGTCCGGGACCAGTTCCTGGGCACCCAAGCCCGTGCAGTTGACGATCACGGGAGCAGGCGCGGCGTCCGTGAGCGAGGCCAGACGCCGCCGTTCGACCGTTCCTCCAGCGGCGTCGAGCCGGCGCAGGAGGTAGCCGAGGTAGGTGGACATGTCGATCAGCGGCACAGTGAATCGGTAGCCGGCGGTGAACCCTGCCGGCAGTTCGGCCGGCTCGCACGGTCGGAAGCCGGGCAGAGTGGTGGCCCAGTCCGGCGGGGCTTCGGCCGTGCGGGATGCCTCGATGCCGCTGGTGAGCCGGACGCCTGTGGCCGGGTCCTCGGCCAGCTCGCGGAAGATCTCCAGGGATCGCTGTCCCCACTGGTCGACCTTGTCCTTTGGCTCGACCAGGTATGGCCCCCACATCGCCCCGGCCGCCAGGGAGGTGACGCCCGGCACCTGCTCAGCGATCACGTGCACCGAAGTTCCGGCCTCGGCGAGAACGACGGCGGTGGTGAGTCCCGCCACCCCTGCCCCGACAACGACAACGCGCTCCCCTGCGGTCATGATCCTGACCCTAACGGCCAGGTGGCGTCGACGGGGCGTGTTCGGGGAGGGCGTGCTCCAGGGTTGGCAGGAAGCTGCGCACGTGGGCGTTGCGCTGTCGGCGGCGCAGGTCTGCGGCGAGCTGATGGAGCAGGGCCGCGCTGCGTGGCGAGCGCACGACGTCGAGGCGGTCAGCGACGATCTGGCCGATCTGGCAAGCGGCCTCCAGGTCACCATGAGCGCTGTGGCCCAGGGCCAGCCAGGCCCCTTCGGACATGGCCCTGCGTTGGCTGGGGTCGCCGCGCGGGACGTCGTACGCCCCAGAACGCAGCATCTCCGCTCCCTGGGCGAGGAAGCGCCGTCCCCTCGTGCCACCGTCCGCCTTCAGCCGGGCGCGCCCCATCTGGATGAGGCCATAACCGGCCTGACAGTCCAGGTGGTTGTCGGTGAGGAAGTACATCCAGCGAGGCTCCTCCTGGTCGCCGTCCCGGCTGGCGATCAGGTTACGGGCGGCCCCGCGGATGTGGGCGAAGTCGTTGTCGCGGCCGGCGGTGGCGTACGCGTACGCGAGCCGGGAAAGGACGGATGCCCGTACGACCGGCGGCGCGGCGTCGCTGGCGCGGCGGGCGGCCTCGCAGAGGATGTGGGCACACAGGGGCAGGTCGTTGACCTGGTGTGCTGCCCGCAGCGCCGTGGCGAAGTAGCGCTGTGCCAGACCATGGTCGGCAGCGTCGAAGGCCATCCAGCCGGCCAGCTGGCCGATCTCCGCGAGCGCGCGGATGAGGCGGCTCGCGACGTCGGGAGCATGACCGCCCTCGCGGATCAGCAGGCCGACCGCACGGAACTGGGCGTCTACGTAAGGGAGATGACGTGCTCCACCGTGCTCGTCGTCGAGCGCGGAGAGTAGGGGCAGGTGCTGTTCGACCTGGTGCACGAGCGGATCGGCGCCTGCGGACGGCATGATCCTGGGCGCGTACTGTCCGCGCCCCGCAGTGCCGTCGAGGTACTGGGCGACGATCGCGAGGAGCCCCGCGCCCGAGATCGCGAGGAACCGGCGTCGGTCAACGAGCCCTCCCATCACCCAGTCCTCCACGATCGCCTCCATGCCCTGCACGGTCCAGGGCCGCGCGAGATCCGTGTCGGCCGGAACGAGCGCCGAGGAGTCACCCACGCGGCCCTGCCAGAGTTCGGCCACCGAGACAGGTCTACCCAGTTCCTGGGGCGACGAGGGGCGCGCCGCCCCCAGTGATGGCGCCGATCTTGAGTCGCTGCTGGCGACGCTTACGCGCAGCCGATACCCGTCGCCTCCGTGCCGTCGCCATGGCCCTCCCCCTGGTTCAGCACAGCAGGATCAAGGAGGCGGCCCCGAACCGTAAGGGCGCCGATCAGCCATTGGCTGATGTCGTCCGCTCGGCCTGCTGGAGGGCGGGGGAGTGACCTGCCAGTGCCGCATGTGCCGAAATCAGCAGGGGTCCGGGAGCGCGCACACCCGTACCGCCCGATGAGAGTCGGGACGGTACCGGTGCGGGGATGCCTGTCAGGCGTCCGGGGCACCGCCGAAGCGCTCACGGTAGGACTCCAGGTCCTCCTCCGTGATCTTCGCGAAGAGCACCGGCGGCACCGTGAACGCGGTGCCGGCCGGGACGGTGTCCAGGGACTTGGCCTGCTCCGCGGTCACCCAGGTCGCGGTGTCGTTCTCCAGGGCGAAGGCGCCGCGCATGGCGGCCGACGAAGTGGGGATGAACGGCTCGGAGACGACCGCGTACAGGTGGATCAGGTTCATCGCGGTACGGAGGGTCAGCGCGGCGCCGTCGGCGTCGGTCTTGATCTCCAGCCAGGGGGCCTTCTCCTCCAGGTAGGAGTTGCCGGCGGACCACAGAGCGCGCAGGGCGGCGGCGGCCTTGCGGAACTGGAGGGCCTCCATCTGCTCCTCGTACTCGCCGAGCAGCCGTGCGATCTCCTCGCCCAGCTTCGCCTCCGCTTCGCCGGCGGCGTGCCCGGCGGGGACCTCGTCGCCGAACCGCTTGCGGGAGAACGACAGCACGCGGTTGACGAAGTTGCCGAGGGTGTCCGCCAGGTCCTTGTTCACCGTGGCGGTGAAGTGCTCCCACGTGAAGGAGGAGTCGTCCGACTCGGGGGCGTTGGCGATCAGGAAGTAGCGCCAGTAGTCGCTGGGCAGGATCTCCAGGGCCGCGTCGGTGAAGACGCCGCGCTTCTGGGAGGTGGAGAACTTGCCGCCGTAGAACGTCAGCCAGTTGAAGCCCTTGACGACGTCGACCTTCTTCCAGGGCTCGCGCACGCCGAGCTCGGTGGCCGGGAACATCACCGTGTGGAAGGGGACGTTGTCCTTGGCCATGAACTGCGTGTACCGGACGGTGTCGTCGGCCTCGTACCACCACGACTTCCAGTCACGGGCCTCGCCGTCGGAGGCGGCGTCCGCCCACTCCTTCGTCGCGCCGATGTACTCGATCGGAGCGTCGAACCAGACGTAGAAGACCTTGCCCTCGGCCGCGAGCTCCGGCCAGGTGTCGGCCGGCACCGGGACGCCCCAGTCCAGGTCACGGGTGATGGCGCGGTCGTTCAGGCCCTCGGTCAGCCATTTGCGGGCGATGGACGTGGACAGGTGCGGCCATTCCGCGCTGACGCCGGCGATCCACTCCTCGACCTCGGGCTGGAGCTTGGACTGCAGCAGGAAGAGGTGCTTGGTCTCGCGGACCTCCAGATCCGTGGAACCGCTGATCGCCGAACGCGGCTCGATCAGGTCGGTCGGGTCGAGGACACGCGTGCAGTTCTCGCACTGGTCGCCGCGGGCCTTGTCGTACCCGCAGTGCGGGCAGGTGCCCTCCACGTACCGGTCCGGCAGGAAGCGCCCGTCGACCGGCGAGTACACCTGCCGGATCGCCCGCTCCTCGATGAAACCGTTCTCGTGCAGCTTCCTCGCGAAGTGCTGGGTGATCTCGACGTTCTGCTGCGAGGAGCTGCGCCCGAAGTAGTCGAAGGCCAGCTCGAAACCGTCGTACACGGCCTTCTGCGCGTCGTGCGCCTGCGCGCAGAACTCGGCGACCGTCAGCCCGGCCTCCTTCGCGGCCAGCTCGGCCGGCGTGCCGTGCTCGTCGGTGGCGCAGATGTAGAGGACGTCGTGACCGCGCTGGCGGAGGTACCGGGAGTACACGTCCGCCGGAAGCATCGACCCGACCATGTTGCCCAGGTGCTTGATCCCGTTGATGTAGGGAAGCGCGCTGGTTACCAGGTGTCGAGCCATCCTTGGATGCTCCATTTCGTACGTACGGCGCCGGTGGCGCTGCCACGGCGGGCCCAGGTCGGAGGCCGCAAACGACGCGGACCAGGCAGGTCGCGAGGGAGCGTCACCAACACGCGGTGACGGATTGGGAATGCAGCCACCGCCATCGTATCGAGGGCGCTGGATTCCCTTCGCGGTGATTTCGGCGCTGGCTTGGACGGCCGAAAGTGCTCGGCCGTCCGGGACAGGCGGCCAAGCGAGTCCCGTACGGCCGAGGCATCCCTCATTCTAGGGCCGGGGGCTACCGCGGAGTCGTTGCTGAAGGACCGATGTAGTCGGTGTGAGCCCACACCGTGGCCGACGAAAGGGGAGTGCTGTGAACCTGTTGCCAACCGCTACGAGTACCGATGTCGAGGAGCGGCAGCCGTGTGTCGCTGTCCTGCCGATCGGTTCCTTCGAGCAGCATGGCCAGTACCTCCCGCTGATCACCGACACAGCGATCGCCTGCATCGTTGGTCAGGAGATTGCCAGTGCCTACCCGGTGCACCTGCTTCCACCGATCACGATCTCGTGCAGCCACGAGCACGCGGCGTTCCCGGGCCCGGTCAGCATCAGCGCCAGGACCCTGTTCGCGATGATCGACGACATCCGGGCATCCCTCGCGCGCTCCGGAATCGACAAGCTCGTGATCATCAACGGCCACGGCGGGAACTACGTCCTGTCCAACGTGGTTCAGGAGGCGAATGTCGACGGCCCGACGACATCCCTGTTCCCGCTGGGGCCCGACTGGTCTCGCGCCCGGGAGTGCGGCGGACTGGTGTCAGACCGGCACGGAGACATGCACGCCGGCGAGATCGAGACCTCGATCCTGCTGCATGCCGCTCCCGACCTTGTCCGTGACGGGTTCGCCGACGCAGACCACGATGGCGGTGATCGCCTGTTCCTGCTCGTCCGGGGGATGAGCGAGTACACGAAATCAGGGGTCATCGGCTTTCCGTCGCATGCCACGGCGGATAAGGGGAAGGCCGTTCTGGACAGCCTGCGATCGAGCTTCGCGCAGCACCTTGAAGCGCTGGGTGAGTGGACCTGATCGCGCTGGAGTCTGCCGTACGCAACCTTGGCGGTCGGGGCGTGACCGAACGTTCCTCCCACGAGTTCCGCCCCTGCCGTGCCAACCGACAAGCCGTGCTTCCACCGGCCTGCTCGAGGTCGCCCCAGACTGCAAGTGCAGAGCCGTACCGGATCTCCTTCAACCGACACCGCCGCCGATGAGCGTTCCAACGGGGGCGGTGTCGGCCGACTTCTGCGCTACGAGGAGGTCAAGCCTCGCTGAATGGCGATCTCCACGGGGGAAGGACCATCCTCCCCCGCAATCTGAATCGGCTGTGCCGGGTGCAGCGGCGGCTGGCCGAGGAACCGCGGAACCGACCCTCGGTGTGGCTGCGTCGCGGGCACCAAGAACGGATGGCGCAGGAACACGTCCCCCGCCCGACCGGTAGCCAGTACTTGAGGGGGTCCGGAGGTCGCCTCGAGAGGTCCCGTGGCCGCCAGGTCGTCACTGCTCAGTAGTCAGGTGTTCCTTCCTAGGCGGCAGGATCGCGGAAGAATTGGCTGGGGCGGCCCGACCAGGTGATCGACAGCTGCTCGCGGGCGCGCGTGGCGGAGACGAAGAGCAGGGACTGCTCGCGGCGGAGGTCTGCGGCGTACTGGAGGCGGTCCTCGGTCTCTGGGGTGACAGCGCTGGGCAGCGGCATGTGCTGGGCGCCGGCTCCGACGATGGCGACAGCGCGGTACTCGAGCCCCTTGATGCGGTGCATCGTCATGACGTGGACGCCTTCGTCGGGGTCGGGGACGCGGTAGTCCTCGACCTTCACTGCCGCTAGCGTGGCGTCACGCAGTGCCTGAACAGCGCTGTCGGCGATCGCGTGGGTTCGGGCTACTACCGCGATCTCGTGGGGCTTGATCCCTTCCTGCTGCCAGATGTCTACGCGTTTGGCCAGCGCTGTCATCTCTTCGGAGGGGGTGCGATAGCCGGTGGTTTCAGGTCTGGCCCCCGCCAGGACGGAGCGGTATCCGCGGAGCTGTTCCGGGTTTCCGTCGAGGTCGTCAAAATTGGAGTCGCCGAGCAGGTTCAGGGAGGCGGCGAGGATTTGCCGAGTGGTGCGGTAGTTGAGGGTCAGCCGCTTGGAACGGCCACGGATCTTGATGCCGTGGGCACTCAGGGACGTCCGGTTGTCGTAAATCCGCTGGTGTGCGTCGCCGACGATGAACAGGTCGTCGTCGCCGTCGGGGACCAGCGCGCGCAGCAGCTTCCAGTGGGCGGCGTGCAGGTCCTGCGCCTCGTCCACGACGATGTGACGGTACGGTCGCTCTTCGTCGGACCAGCCGGAGGCGATCCGGGCTGCCTGAACGGCGAGCTGGGTGACGCCGGCGGCCTTTTCACGGTCGAGTCTGCGCTCGAATTCCTCGACGAGGGACCAGACCTCGGCGCGTTCGGGGCGGTTGAGGCGTCGTCCGCGCCCGGCGCGGCTGGCGGCGAAGTACTCGTCGCGGCTGCGGATGTCCTGGGCCAGCACCACCTGCTTCCACTCGGCATCGAGGAAGCGGCCGTCGAAGCGGGGCGTCTGCTGCTCCTGGGAGAGTTCGATCCACCGGTTGAGGATCTCGCCGTCCTTGAGTCTGCTGGGCGCTTCCGCGCCGAAGGTCTCCTTCACGGTGCCGTAGGCGACCTTGTCGATGTTCCGTACGTCGACCTTGGCGAGCAGCTGAGCGCCGCCGAGGTCCTTGAGCATGGACTTGAGCAGGTTGGCGAGGTTGGTGGTGAAGGTGGTGAGCAGGATGGCCTGGCCGGCGGGCAGACGTTCGGCTAGGGCCTTGACGCGGTGCAGGGCCACGACCGTCTTGCCTGTTCCGGGGCCTCCGGTGACGCGGACGGAGCCCTTGTAAGGGGTCTTGCGCTCAGCCAGCGCCCGCTGTGCCGGGTGCAGGAAGATCCGCCAGGCGGACAGGGGCTCGGTGAGGATCCGCCCGAACTCGGCGAAGTCGCCGGTGACCACGAAGGCTTCCTTGGTGGCGGGGCGTTCGATCGCGGCCTCGTAGTCCTGGGTGTCGACTTCGTCGTCGGTGGCCGCGAGCGAGCTGACCTGCTCCCAGACCTCTTCGACGGACATGCCGTCGGCGAGGCACAGGATCACGTCGCGAGCCAGCTTGGGCAGGGTCTCGACGATGCCGAGGACCGCGTCCTCGCTGCGGATCTCGCGGAGCGCCGGAACGATAGAGGTGTGAACGCCCAGTCGTTCGAAGTCAGCGTCGGAGACGCCGGCGAACAGCGACGGGGTGTCGGGTGCGATGTCGGCGGCCTTCGGCTGTCCGCTGAGCGTGCCATAGAGGCTGCCGAGGTTGATCAGCTCGATGCCGCCGGTGACCTTGTTGATGTCGAAGAGGATGTTCGCGGCGAAGTCGTAGGCGTCGTCGTGAGGCAGCACAGCGACCAGGTAGTAGATGCGGTCGGCGTAGTGCATGAGCACGGCCCGGTAGTTGTCGGTGACGCGTGCGGTGCGGACCCTCTTGTCCTTGGCGCCCTTCGGCGGCTTCAGGTTGAGGCCGTTGGAGTCCGGGTCGCGCTGCATCTTCATGATGAACTGCAGCACCTGCGGCTGGACGGAGCCGTCCAGCGCGTCGTAGGACCTCCCGAAGACGTCCGCCATGATCACCTTGGCGCCGGACATCAGTTCCCCTCCAACTTCTTGATGAGCTCAGTTACATTCACGGCGCCGGCTCTCGCGACATACCATCCGTCGCGCGCGAAGAGGGCGTCTCGCCGCTCGTCCAGGTCGAGGAAGACGGCGACCTTCTCCTCGGGCCAGGCGAGTTCGGCCTGGATCGCCTGGTCTCCGTACTCGAAGCCGATTTCCGGGACGTCGATGCGTCCATTGCGGGCTTCCTTGACGAGAGCGCGCAGGACGTCCTCGACCTGGGACGAGGCCCATTCGATCGCTTCGGTCCATGCCTGGGGCAACGCCTGCTGGGCCCCTGCCTCCGTGGGCAGAGCACTGGTCAACAGAGCCACGGTGTGCGGATCGACCTGGTCACTGGTGGATACCGCGACCTGGTGGAAGGAACGGGGGAGTTCGTCGCCGCCGGAGGGCTGCAGGAACTGCAGCAGGTTCGACCAGCGCAGCCAGTCCGTCCAGCGGTCCTTGTGCTCGCTGTCTGCGATGGCTTCGGCTCGGTCGTCGAGCACAGCCAGTGCGGACCATGCCCGCATGTCCGGTTGCTTGCTGCGCGGCTCGGGGCGGCGGTCCAGCAGGCCGATGATCCGCGTCTGGCCTGTGGTGCGTGCATCGAACGCGACGGCCTCTGCGGCCGAGGCCGAGGCCGGCAGGTTCGCGCCGCGCAGTACGTCGTGAAGCACCCGTCCGGTCACTTCGCGGTCCACCGGCTGCGGGCGCGCCGCTGCTCCGAAGCCGCCCAGCAGGCCGGCCGACCGTCGAGCCCACTTGGCGCGATCGGGGTCGGCGAGGAACTCCAGCAGGGTCTCGACCGGGTTGCGAAGCACGGGGTCCAGGGTGTCGTCGGGGCGGGCCTGGCCAACCAGGCTCTGGTGGATCTGCCGGGCGAGCTGGAGTGCAGTATCCGTGTGAAGGGGCCGGGCATGGGCACGAACCTGCTGGCCTTCCGCCGCGCCGCTGACTCCCGCTGCCCACGTCATGACGTCGTCCCAGGTCAGCTGCCAGACCAGCACCCCGTCCGCTCGGAGGGCCGCCCGCTTGGCAGCGTCGTCGGCGATGCGGTTGACCGTCTCGCTCGCGTGGAAGGCGAAGCCGTCGAGGAAGACCGCGACCCGTTCCGCTGGGCCGTCGGTGCGCTCCAAGAGGAAGTCGGGTTCGCTGGGCACCGCGGTGTTCATCCGTACGTGGTCCCGCATGCGCCAGCGCGTGGCCGCATCACCGCGGGTGAAACGGAGTTCGTGCTCCACTCCGCCCTGGCCGGCCTTGGCAGCGACCGATCCGTCCTCCTCGTCCCTTCGGCCCCAGGTGATGAGGGTGCGAACGAACCGGTCCTCCAGCTCGCTGTCGACGAGCTGGTCGATGCGGACGCCGGAGAGAGTGTCGACGGCTTCGACCGCCCAGTCCTTGAGGATCTCGTCCAGGAGTTCCTTCGCGATGCGCAGCGAGACGTGCGGATGTTCGCTGCTGGATACGAAGGGAAGCAGGCAGCGGTGGCAGGGCGTGCGCTGCTCCTCCTTCTGGCAGGGGCAGTCCCGTAGCGCTGTCTGCGCGAGGGTCAGGACGCGGTGCAGCACCGCGGCGTCCGCCAAGTGCTCCAGGTAGCCGGTGCCGCCGGGCATCGAGTCGTGCAGGACGAGGAACCGTCGTCGCAGTTCCTGGCTGTCGCCGGGCATGCTGTCGGTGACCACACGGATGTGGTCGGGAGCGCCGCCGAAGTGCTTGGTGATGCCCAGGAGCAGGGCCGCCTTGAAGGAGATGAGGCGGTCGGCGAGGTCCATCGTGGAGACGGGCAGCAGGATGCGCAGCGCCTGGGTGGTGAGCTCGTGGGCGAGCAGCAGCTTCTCCGTCGGCTCGTGGGCGACGCCGTCGTCGCGGTGTGAGCACCAGTACGCGTGCCGGGTGCCGATCCGCTGGGCCGAGGGGTCCCATGCCTGCGGGTGGGTGCCGCGCACACCTCCGCATTCCAGGCACGTCTCGAAGCCGGAGACCTGGACGTCTTCTCCGCGGATCGCGTGGGTCGACCCGGGTGCGGCTGAGGGTCCGAGGTTGATCGAGCGGATCGTCGCCACGCGGGCGAACTCGACGCCGAAGGGCAGGCCGCTGCCAGAGCGGCGCCACGCCCTCAGCCCTTGCGGCTGGTCCTTGTCGATGTCGACGAGCGTGACCACGTCGAACTGTTTCCGCTCGCGTTCGTCCCGCTCGTCGGTCAGCCGGGCGTCTTCGCGTCGCTCGCGGGCGAGGACCCGCTCGGGCACCAGCACCTTGTGTACGGCCCCCGGGTCGGCGATCTGCGGTGCCTTGCAGCGCGGGCAGGCGGTGATGTCGAGCCCGGTTTCCTCGGTGGCCACGAAGCCGCATTCGGGGCAGAACCGCCACAGGGCGTACGCGTTCTCGCCGCCGCCGACACCGGTGCCGAGGTCTACGGTGCTGACGATGAACTTGTAGCCGTCGCTGTGGAAGATGTTGCCGGGGGCAAGTTCGGTCAGCGCGAGCCGGGAGCCGCGGCCGTAGTCGGTCGAGCTCTCGTCGAATTCCCCGTCGCTGTCCTTCCACCACAAGGTGGCGTCCAGGACGGTCGCTTCGTCGTGGAGGGTGTAGTTGGGCAGCAGGCCCAGCCGCACCAAGGCGTTGATCGAGTTCTCCGAGACGAGGGCATCCCGGCGCTTGCGTACGGTCCGCTGCTCGGCGAAGAGCTGGCGCCGCTGCTTGTCGCGTTCGGGATCACCGGAAGCGGTCGACAGCGCGTCGAAGGCCCGGCCGATCTGCCGCATCCTCGAGCGCAGGGCAGCCACTCGCTTGTTCCACGCACTGGCCGCGGCTCCGACGGCTTCCTCTAGGCCCTGGGCGGCGAAGTGCTGGACGCCCTGGGCCGCGGCCGGGGTCATCGCGGGGAACAGAGCGATGAACGCGTCGGACAGCTGGGCATGGCGGGTGCCCGCGACGTCGAGGAAGCGCCTGAACCAGCCGTCCTCGGCCAGGCCATGTCCGAAGAGCTCCCCGATGCGCGGAGGCATGGGGCGTTCGGGGATCGCCGTGCCTTCCCACAGGCTGCGGTCCGCGGCGCGGTCGAAGAGGAAAGCCAGGTACTGGCGGCGCAGGATCTCCGAGGCGTCCAGGTAGCAGTCCGGCGGGATGATCCGGCCCGCCAGCATCTGCTCCGGAGCGTGCAGGTAGTAGTGGCTTCGGGCGCCTCGCGGTACGAAAGTGACGGTGAGCGAGTTGCCGGTGCTGCGGCCCGCCCGGCCGATCCGCTGCGCATAGTTGGCAGGTGCAGGCGGCATGGAGGCGAGAAGGACGGCAGACAAGTCGCCAATGTCGATACCGAGCTCAAGGGTGGGCGTGCAGGTGAGAACGTTCGGGTCGAAGGCCGAGGCCCGGTTCTTGAAGGCAGCTTCAACATGCTCACGCCGCTCGCGGCTGAGCGCGCCGGTGTGTTCAGCGGTCAGTACGTCGCCTGGACGGTCGATGGTGTACAGGTGCCGGTAGTAGTCGGCGGTGTAGTCGCGGTCGTCCTCTACGAAGTGGCCCGAGCAGTGGAACCGCAGGCACGAGGTGCCCATCCAGTCCTGGCGGCGGCTCGGTGGCACGGTCTGCCGCCAGGTGCAGGTGTCGCAGCGCACCCCGCACGCGTTCACGCCGTCTTCCCCACCTGGTGCGGCAGCGTCGTCGATGCGGTGTATGAGGACGTTGCGGGGCTTGAGCGCGTAGACGAGCGCGCCGCCTTCGGCGTGGTAGGTGGCCAGGATGTCGTGCTGGGCGAGCAGCTTCATGGCGAGCTCGGCCACCGCTCGTGCCTCACGCCGGTCGCAGCCCAGCGAACGGTGCCCCCAGTCCGCGAACCAGGTGTTGTCGCGGGTCAGGGAGTCGAAGCCGGTGGTCCCGGTGCTGCCCGATACCGGAAACGCAGGGGCGGCGAGGCCCCTGGGGAAGGCAGGCATGCCAGTGGGGCGGCCTCCCCAGACCGGCCAGCGCCTTGCGCCGGCCTGCCGGATGTACTCCTGCAGCCAGGGGTGATACAGAGCCCCGCGCAGGCGGAGTCGCTCGGCCAACCCGCGCAGGAATACTGCGTACGCCCCGTCATCTGGAGGCAGTGAAATCTGTCCCGGCAGGCGCTGATGCCGCTCCCGCAGTTCGGCGCAGAGCGCGGGCAGATCCTTGAGGTCGACCTCCGCGGCAGCGGTTCGGGTCAGCTCCAGTGTGCGGCCCAGACGGGAGCGCAGACCGAACTCCATGAGGGTCTGGAAGACCATACGGCTCTGCAGCATGTCCGCGCCGGCATCACTGAAGTCCTCTGTTTCGTCGAGGAGGGTGAGGATGTCCGGGTTCTCTCGCAGGTCGGGCGGGACGATAGAGGCGAGTTCGCTGCGCTTGCCCGCGCCTGCGGCCGTCACGACAGCCTCGGCGGCGTCAGCGGCGAGATCATGTACAGCGACAGGCTGGCCTGTGGTGAGGTGATTGGTAAGCAGACCGCGGAAGGTGAAGCCGAAACTGCGGTTGGCGATGAACGCGGCGCGGTGGGTGGCGTCCTGCACCGAGTCGGTGAACACGAGCAGCTTCCGCTCGTCGCCGGCGAGTCCCCGGTCAGAGAAGAGCTGTGTGGTGGTGACCGAGGCGAGAGTGGCGGTGCCGGCACCGAGGAAGCGCATGCCGTCGTCGAGACCACACGAGGGGCACTCCTCGTCAGGGGCTGCGGGCAACGGCCCGTGGGGTGTGATGACCGCGACGGTGTCCTCGGTCGGGTTGGTCGTCAGCCGCTCGTTCTCGGCGTGCAGGTGCAGTACGGGGTACTCGTCCGGGCGAGCCCGGAGCATCCAGCGCACGGCCCGCTTCTTCTGCGCCGAAGCCTTGTAGATCTCCAGGGTGTTCGTCTTGAGCTGCTGCCACTCCAGTTCCGTGGACAACGCAGCCCAGCCGGACCGCCCGCAATGACGGCAGTACACGGCAGGAAGATGCCGCCGGTAGGGCGGCCCTACAGGGCGACGCGACGCATCGGTCCGCTCTCCGCCCTCCCCGGCGCTGTCGACCTCCGTCGGCTGATAGATGGCGAGGTTGGCAGGGTTCGGCCGGGAGTCCCCGGTCGGCCCATCATCGTCGTACCAACGGAAGTGGGGCTCGGCGGTCGCCGCACGGATGACGCGGCGGACCTCACGCACCCAAAGCTGGGCCTCAACCCGTAGGAAAGGGCCAAGCTTCCCCGTCACCGGGTGCAGGGTGCGGGCGTGCGAGATCAGTGCGAGGATCCGCGCGAAGGCGAGCTCGACAAGCCGAGGGTCGCTGCGCGCTGCCTCATCCCAGGCCGGCCCGCCACCGCGCTGGGCGAACTCGCGGGCGATGTCGGGGATGGCGACCGGGCTGCTCCCGGCGACGTCGAGGATCGCCTTGACCAGGATGTGCTGCTTGAGCTTGGTGCCGATCTGAACCGGATCACTGAGGGGCTGGCCGAGCATGAGCCGGGCCAGGTCCAATAGCGCCGACTCGTCGTCCAGGGGGTCGGGCAGCGCCGCCAGAGCCGCAGGGGCCGGCGAGGGGAGCAGGAAGTCGGGGTCGGTGACGACCTCTCCGGGCAGCAGCCGGTTCTCGCCGATGAGCGCGGCGTCGGGAAACGGTGTCCCGAAGACCTTCTCCGCGAACTCACGCAGCAGCTCCCGATCGGACCTCTCAGGCCCGTCGAGGGCCAGGGACGAGGAGCCGCTGGGCATTCCCCCGCCGAGCGTCGCCGACGTCGCCACGGGCGTGATGTCGCCGAGAGGGCGTCCCTCGCGGGCTGCCCCGGTGGCTGCGCCGAGGCGGCGCAACAACATCGCCACGTCGGTGCCCTGGGCGCCGTCGTAGGTGTGGAACTCGTCGAGGACGACGAAGGCCAGGGAGTCTGATTTCCAGAGCGGGGCATCCGGAACGCGCTGGAGCAGGAGATCCAGCATCTTGTAGTTGGTGAGCAGGATGTCCGGCGGGTCAGCACGGATCGCGTCCCGATCGGTGATCAGGTGCTTGATGGTGGGATCGCCGGCGAGGCACGTCGCACCAGTGTCGCGGCCGTACAAGCCGGGCTCGTTCTCGTCTTCGTCCGATGCCGAGCGCGGGCCGGAGGCACCGCCGATGTAGATGCCGGCCGTGACGTCCTTCAGCGCCGCCTCGGTACCGAGGAAGTCATCAATGCGGCGAGCCTGGTCATCGGCCAGGGCGTTCATCGGGTACAGCAGCAGGGCCTTGACACCCCGCTGTCCCGCGGCACGGGCACGAGCGCAGTGGTCCAGGATCGGTACGAGGAACGACTCGGTCTTACCGGATCCGGTGCCGGTGGTGACGATGGTCGGTTCCGGCTGACGCCCAGCCTTCGAGGACAGCCGCTGCCAGGCCGCGGCCTGGTGCGTGTACGGCGTGAAGTCCTTCGGGCACCAGTCGAGTGCGGACTCCCAGCCTGAGCCTGCCTCCCGGAAGGGGGTGCGCACACGCAGATATGGCCCCCGGAACAGCCGGCTCTCCGGCCGCTCCAGGAACGCGTCGAGTTCGTCGCGCACATCGTCATCGGCCAGTGCAAAGCTCGTCGTCAGGTAGGTAGCGAGGGCACGGCGAAGGTCCGCGGCGACCAGAGAGGGCAGCATGACGGCGTCTTACCTGCTTTCTGCCGGAACGTCGGCGAGGACCTGCTCGGCTTCGGCCGCGCCGAGGAGGTTGCCGTGATCCCCGTGCTCGGCGGCGTACGCGGCATAGTCGCCGTACTCGCCAGCGAGTAGCCGTGCGGTGAAGTCGGCGTGGGCCCGCGTCATCTCGGCCTCGCGGTCAGGCTTCACCCAGCCGTCGGGAACCTCGGGAGTCGAGTCGCCGGCGCGGGCGGCTTTGACCCACGCCTTGACGTGGGCCGTCTCCTCGGGGATCTGCCGGACGCCTACGTTGTGGGTGGCCGCCCCGATCTTGTGGCCATCGGCGGCATAAAACGCTTCCCATTCGTACTTGCGCAGCACAGCGAACTGCGAGCGATACATCGCACACAACTGCTCAGCGCTCAGCCCAAGCATCACGGCTGCTAGGGCGTCGATCTCCACCAGCGCCATCCGGCGGTCGTACTCGGTGCGCAGTGGGGTGGCCATGGACCAAGCCCTAACGACCTCATTCAACGGGGGGCGAACGGAGACGGTGTCCGTCCAGCGGTCTCTCTGCCAGGCCGACTCGAAGAGCTCCTCCCACAGAGGGGCGTAATCACGGGTCAGACAGTTGAGACGTAGGGTCCGTAGCAGAAGGGGAGTGGTAAGGGGATGGGAAAGCGGGCTGGGGAAGCTCCGTGCTAGCTCGATATTGACCTTGGAGGCGCCGGAGACCTTGACCAGGTAGTCATAGACGAGCGAAGCCCAGAGTCCAGCGACGACGCCGGTGCCACGGTTTGAGCGGAGGGCAAGGGTGTGAACCGCATCTACGTGAGTTGGCCCGGGAGGCAGTAGAGCGGGCTGAAGCGAGCGCTCGGTATTCGACGTGATCATTCTGCGCCATGTCACCCGGAAGAAGTCTCCCGAAGGCACGTTGCCCCAGGACCGCCGTGCCGCGGCGAAGTCCACCTTCGAGCACGCCCGCGCGTAATTGGTACGCGGCACCAAGGTTTCGGGGAGTTCTTCCAAGTCCCAGTCGGTGTAGTCCTTGTTGGATTTGCAGCCCGGGTTGGGCTGCTTGGCGAAGGGGGTGGCTACTGAGAAGTGGGGGCCCTGAAGCACAGCCTCGTCCCAGGAGGCAGGCACGGCGCTGCGCTTCTCGATAATTCCCTTCTCCCTGGAGGTTTTCTCATTCAGTTCGAATGAGAACCAATAGGGGTGATCGTGTAGCCGTTCACCAAAGGCGGCGAGGACTTGAAGAGCTTGGTTGTCCTCCACTGTCACTGGACGTAGCACCCTGGCTTGTTCGGCTGGGGTGTCCGGTTCATCGATGACGGCGGCCCAACTGGCGAGCACACCCCGGTCGACGTGCACGATGCGATCCCTGTGGGGACGGAGGTCCCAGCCCCCCTCGGGAAACTGGATCCCCGGCAGTGGCCCTTCGCCGCTGTGGGTAAAGGAGCCGTCCACGATGGAGGGATGCACGGCGCGGGCGACCTGGAGGAAGCCGATCTCGCGAGGGGGACCATAGACGCTAACCCCGAAGGGCTTGTTATTGTCGACATCTTCGAATAGCAGAATGTTGTTGCCATATTGGAAGTGCCGCCTGAGTCTGGCGTACGTGGAAGCACGGAAAGCGCCACCCCGGGGGACGGAGAAGTGGTTCTCCTCGTGAATCAACGCAACTGTGCCCTTTTGGCCCATGCTGCGCCAGGTCCGCTCCATGAAGTTCAGATAGAGGTTGGTTCGAAGCCCACTCAACATCGGGTGGTCAACTGCCGAGCCCAGGTGCGCGTCGCTCCCCACCCAGGAAGAGAGGTCGGCGAGGTAGGCCCGCAATACTCCGGGTTCGGCCAGTGCCGTCGCCCGCCGATCTGTTCTAACGTCCTCGGTTGCTTGCTTCTCCAAGCCGAACCAGGCGTCGTACTCTGCTACTGCGAGATCGTCTTTCCACTCGGAGTTGAGCCACGGCGGGTTGCCCACCTGAAGGTCGAAGCCGCCTTGGCTGAAGACGTGCGCGAACTCCAGCTCCCAGTGGAAGAAGCCTTCCCGACGACTGATCGCGTCGATCTCGCTCAGCCAAGGGAAGCGCAGGGCGATCGCTGGCATCTCGGCGCACTGGCTCATCAGCCGGTCGTTGGAGTCGTCCACGGCGAGTTGGTCGAAGTCGCCGGTGTCGCCGAAGAGGCCGAAGAGGTCGTCGTGTCCTGCGGTGCTTGCCTTCTTGATCCCCTTTGCCTTGGCGGCCTTCGCTTTGGCCGGCGGCACACCTAGGACGGCCTCGCAGAAGTCCAGCCATTCGGCCAGGTCCGGGGGCTCAGGTGTGTCGCGCTGGCCCACTGGCCAGAACCAGAGAGCGCACCAGGCGTCCATGACCAGCTTCAGTCGGCCCAGCGGGGCGCCAGGCTCTTTGAGGGCTGCCTCGATCCGCTCCCGTGAGACGGCTCCCGAAGATAGGGGCAGCGGCCGGTCCGGCTCCACCTCCCAAACGGCGATGTCACGGCGAATCTCCTTCTCAGAGATGACGAGCCGCCGCCTGGCCAGCTCCCAGAGACGCTCGACTCTGGTGGCCAGGGTCAGGAGCCGCTTGCCCTGGGTGACACTCGGGGTGGAGGCGGCTCGCTTACGCCACTCGGCAAGCTGATCCCGGTCTTCCTTGGCTAGCTCCTTTGCCTCGCCCGAGTCGGCTACCGCTCCCCATCCCTTTGCCGGGAGCAAGAAATGATGGATCTCCTCGCCGTCCTTGAAGGCGCCTTCGACCATGCCATCCCTCAGCGGGCGGTCGACTGGTGCTGCGGTCAGCCACGCCTTCTTCTTCAGCGTCTCGGCGGCGTACACCGCGCGGCGCGCACCAATGAGGGAGTTACCACGGCGCAGGTGGAGCCCGAACCATGGGGCCTTGAGGCCCTCGTGCATCGCGTTGAGCCACAGCGACACCTCGGCCAGCTCGACTGCGGTGTGATTGAGGTCCACGCCGTAGCAGTTGTGGAGGGCCAGGTACGCCTTGACCTTCTGCAGCTCTGCCTCGTACTGGTCCGGCGGCAGCTGCACGTCCTGGCCGCGCTCTACCGAGAGCTCAGTCATGCGGCGGCGCAGATACTCGGCGGCGAGCTGGTTGATGGCCTCGTTGAGGAACGCTCCCGAACCGAGGGCCGGCTCGCACACCACCAGGTCCAGGATGTCGCGAGCCTTCGTGATCTCGCCATCCTCGTCGAGCAGCTCGGCCAGAGCGTGCTTGACCGTACTACGGGTGAGTACCTCGGGGGTGTAGTACGAGGCGGAGCGCTGCCGCTCGCGGCCGGAGAGGCGGTAGACGAAGGAGCCCTTCTTGTGCTCGATCCGCCTGGGTACGCCTGTGATCTCGTCGGGGCGCTTGACGAAGACTTCGTCGTCGTAGTTGTCCGCTTCGCGCTGGGGGACGACCCATGTGCCGGCCAGCCCGTCCGAGTCCGGCTTGGCTACCTCGTACAGGTCCTCGGAAGCGAAGAAGCCGGTGTACGACATCAGGCCCTCGTACACCGCGCCGAGTTGGTTGATGCCGAGCTGGGCGTAGGAGATGAAGCCTTTGCCAGTGCCTCGGCTGAGCATGAGGCGGTTCAGCACCCCCCACAGCACCTTGTTGCGCAGCCGGGTGTCGACGCGCTGGCCGTCGATGCGTACCGATCCGATCAGCGGCGTGGCATTCGCGTGGAACAGGTCACTGCGCAGGGACTCGAAGCGGATGCCGTCCGGGGCCAATCCGGTGTCGCTCGGCTCCTGCTCTTCCAAGGCGTGGTGTCCCTGGTCGACGAGACGGAACAGTAGATCCAGCGACTCGTGGAAGTGGAAGCCGTCTTGAGCCTCGTTCGGAAGGTCGTACGAGACGAGTTCACCAAGTCGGCTTAGCCCGTAGCCGTCCTGGTAGGCGTCGTCCTTGCTGGGCAGGATGCCCAGTTCCGGTCGGGCTTCTGCGTACAGCAGGAACAGAATGCGGTACAGGTAGCGCAGTGATTCGCGGGTGAGTCGGTTGGCGAGTTCGCTGCTGTCGCCGAGCTCGGAAGGGTCGCCATCCTGATCGTGGATGCGGTCCAGGATCTCCTGGGCGATCAGTTCGACGGACTGTCGCAGGCCCTCCCGCAGCTCTTTCGAGACGCCGACGGCGTGTTTGCGGCCCTTGTCGACGAGGTTGTCCAGGAATCCAGCGGCGCCGCCTGCTGTCAGCAGGGACTCCGCACCGAACAGGGCTGAGACGGCTTCCAGTTCGCCGCCGTCGGCGGCCAGGTTGCGGTCGAGCGCGGCGTCGATGCTGACGCCCAGGAATCGGCCCTCGTGCCACGCGGTGCGGTCGGCGAGCAGCACTGCACCGCCGGCGAGCAGGAGTACGAACCTGGGCGCGTAGGCGTCCTCGCTGCCGAAGAGGAAGGTGACGGCGTCCGCCGCACTGGTGATCTCGTTTCGGCCGTCGAGGGCGATGGGCGCGAGTAGCTGCGCGCCGCCGTCTTCGACGTCGGAGGCGACGAGTTCGGCGTCCGTGCTCCAGGTGACGTCCAGCGCGATCAGCTCGACACCCCCAGGCCCCTTCACAGCGAAGGCGACGGGGACTTCGCGGGGCTTGTCGCTGTGCATGACCTCGAAGACGCCCCGCTGGACCCTGGCGTGGGTGTCGTCCTCGCGCTCTGGAGGCTTGTCTCCACGGGGGATGTAGGCGAGCGCGGCGAGGAGAGCGTCGTTGAGCTTGCGCAGCTCGGATCCGCCGAAGTCGTCCTTCTCTGTGATGCGGACCTTGGCCTTGAAGTAGTCGCGGCCCAGGTTCCTCACGCCGGAGCGGGACGTGGGTGCTCCGGACCGGTCCGCTGCAGTCCAGCGTTTGCGCAGGTCAGCGAGGTCCTTGGCGAAGAGCTCGGCGAGGTAGTGGGCGGAGATGTACTCACCGCGGTTGATGATCGCTTCGAATGCCACGGTGGTCACGCACCCTTCTGTTCACTGGCTGCGGCGGCGGGGACGAGTACCCCGATCACGCGGATCATCGAGTCGCCCTGGGTGGCGAGCTGCTCGATCAGCTGCTCGACCTCTATTGCGGTGGTCTCCACCCGCTGTTCCTCATGCTCGCGTCGGATGCCGAGGGTGAGTTGCTCGAACGTCGAGTGGCTCGCCTTGCGCCACGCTGCCAGGCGCTTCTCATACTCAGCCAGTTGCTCGATCAGCGGTTCTTCCTGGCTGCTACGTAGTGTGAGCAGGTGCCGCCGTGTTGCCTCGACCGCCCGTGGCACCAGGGCGCGCAGGACATCGATGTCCCCGGCGAAGGGCCGGTTGAGCATCTTCGGCTGCACGCCGGCCCGCTCCAGGACACCGACCAGATCGTCATCGAACACAGGGCTGCCGTGCTCCAGTCCGGTCACGGAGGACCAGGCGAGGACTGTCGGGTGGCCCTTGGCGTTGGAGTACATGCCCTGCATCAGGAACACCGGCCCGGGGACGTCGGCCGTGATGACGGGCGCGGCGTTGCGGGTGAGCCGGACCAGGACCTTGTCGGTGAGCCACTCCACCACCGGGTGTTGGTCGGTGAGGTAACTGACGTCGGGCCAGCCGGAGGTCTCGCGCCGCTCCTGCTTCGTGATCGCGCCCTTGGTCCTCTCGCCGCTGCGCTCGCGGGCGCGGTCCAGGCGCTGCTGAGCGAACCCGGGATCGAACGTGACCCTGAGCTTCTCGAGCACTCCGCGCTCGTCCAGATAGGTCTGCGGGAGGACGAGGAGGCGCCGCTGCAGTTCGCGGTCCGGGGCGAAGGAGAGCATCTCGGGGTAGTCCGTGTCCCACGCCTTCCCGATCTTCTCCTCGGGATTGCCGTAGACCTCGTCGAGTGCCTCCTCGACGAAGGCCCGAGTCGAGGCGAACAACTGCGGTACGCGGTAGTGGCCCCCTGACCCGTCGACGGTGTGGTGGGCCATGAAGAGGTTGAAGGGATCGACCGGCTGTGCGGGGACGATCTCGTCGAACATCTTCCCGTCCGCGAGTCCTGCCTTGATTGCGTTCTCCTCCGCCTCCTCGTCGCGCAGCCCGAGGATTGAGGCGGCCTCCCCGAGGGTGCGGTGGACCTCGTCCTCGCGTTCCAGCAGTCGCCGGGAGACCAGTCGGTCCGCGGAGGGTACATCGGGGTTCTCGTCCTGGCGGACCAGCAGCAAGGCGCGGACTTCTGGCGACGTCTGCTGGCCGTAGCGGTCGATACGGCCGTTGCGCTGCTCGATGGTGATCAATGACCAGGGCAGGTCGTAGTGGATCATCTGGTGGCACTGGCGGTGCAGGTTGACGCCCTCGGACGCGATGTCACCCGTGAGCAGGACGCGCAGCTCGCTGTCCGCCAGGCCGAAGTCCTTCACGGTCCGCTGCTGCTCGTCGTCGGGCCGGCCGCCGTGCAGCTGGCGGATCGCCCCGCGCCCCTGCTCCTCGCTCACCTCGAAGCCAAGCTCGCCGGGCAGGGCGTCATGGAGCATCTGCAGGGTGGCCCGGCGCTCGGAGAAGATGACGACGCGCTTATCGGACCCCGGCCCGATCCCCATACCCTTCAGCTCGTCGACCAGGCGGCGGAACTTCGTCGCATCCTCCACCGTGGCCTCGCCGGCGAGCTGCCCCAGCCGCGTCAGCGCCGATCGCTCTGCGGCGCGCTGCGCACCCTTTTCCGGGTGCTTCTGTGCGTCCTCGTCGATGCGCTCGATCCGGTTCTCTACTGTCTCGGCCAACGCCTTGTGCGAGGAGAGGAAGGCTTTTAGGAGCGTATACGGGAACAGCCGGGCGCCCTTGCCGCTCACCGGAGCCGACTGGCCCGCTTCCGGCCTGATCCAGACGTCGTATAGCTCTTCAAAGATTTTTTGTTCGGCGGGGTTCGCAACGCAGTCGAAGGCCACGGGCGGCTTGCGGGTGGCCCACTTGTGACCGATCTCTGCCGAGACGTCGGGGGACATCTTGTGCCTGCGGACGTACAGGTGGTCGAGCTGTGTCTCGTCGTAGTCGCTCGTGTCGGGGATGGCGGTCGGGTCGAGCAGGCTCAGCAGCTCACCAAACGACTCGCGCTGACCGTTGTGGGGTGTGGCGCTGGCGAGGATCAGGGCGTCGGTCCTCGGGGCGAGCAGCCCTGCGAGCCGGTTGTTCTTGGTCCCGGTGTTGATCAGCTTGTGTGACTCGTCGATGACGACGGCGTCCCAGGTGACCTGCATGAGGTGGCTGCGCCAGCGGTCAGAGCGCAGGGTGTCGATGGAGATGATCGCGCGCTTGTAGTACGAGAAGGGGTTGCGGCCGGCTGGGATGTTCTGGCGGATGCGTTCGATGCCGGTTGAGTCCAGGCGTACGAGGGGGATCGCGAAACGCGTCCACAGCTCGTGCTGGAACTGCTCCAGGATGTGCTTGGGCGTGACGACGAGGATGCGCTCGCCCCTGCCCCGGCGGATGAGCTCCGACAGCAGCAGCCCGATCTCCAGGGTCTTGCCCAGTCCGACTGCGTCGGCGATGAGCAACCTCGGGCGTAGACCGCGCAGGGCCGCTCTGGCGGGCTCGCGCTGGTAGGCGAGGTTGTCGAGGAGGTGTGTGCCGACGGTGGCGAGCCGTTGTTCGGACAGCGGAAGCGGGGTCTTACGGATCAATGCGTCGATGAAGAGCCGGGAGCGGCGGCACTCCGGGGAGTCGTCGACGACGAGGTCCGTATCCTCGGGCCGCAGAGGGGTGACCCGATCCAGGGTTTCGTGGGCGAAGAAGACAGCTCGCTGGTCGCGCACGAGCGGGGAGATGCCGCGGACGTCCAGGCGCGTGCCGTCGTGCGAGGTCTCGGACACCTCGACGACCAGCCAGTCCTCGTCCCGTGCACGGACCTGCATGCCCGCGGCGAATTTGGCTGTGCCTGCGGAGCTGGTCACCAGGTTCCCTCTTTCGATCACTGTCTATTGCCTTGTCGTGCTCTACTACGTATCCCGCTGTGCACCCGGCGGAATTAGCCGCCGAAGTCAGATCGCCGGTCGCGGATTTTTCCGCGCCAACGGTCAGCCCAGGGGGCGCCCTCGCCACTGGACGCGCCGGCGACGGCAGGTTCCGCGGGCGATACCTCGTCCCCGAGCTCCGGACCCGCAAGACCCTCCGGAGCTGACACTGACTTAGGAGGATTCGGCGGCACCGGAGGCGCACCTTCCACCTGCAGAACGTCCGTGAGGAACGCGCCAGGCAGCGGCGGGTAAAGCGGACCACTGACCGGCACGGCGTGCTCGAGCAGCCGGTCCATGGCTGCCTCCAGCACACTGTGGGCGGTCGGCCGGTCCTCCGGAGAGTAGGACAAGGCACTGACAATCAGTCCTCGCAAGCTCTCGGGCAGGCCCGAGAGATCGGGAGGAACGTCCAGTATCCGCTGTACCGGAATATCGGCGTAAAACGGGGGGTGCCCAGTCGCCGCATGCACGAGCGTCGCGCCCAGGCTGTACACGTCCGCGGCTTCGCTCGCCTTGCGGGAGTCCATGGCCTGCTCCGGCGCCATGTACACAAGGGTGCCGACCGGCACGTCGCCGGATGTGAGGCCGGTCGCACCTCCGACATGGCAAACGCCGAAGTCGATCACACGAGTGCCCTGTGTGGTGACGAGCACGTTGCTGGGCTTCAGGTCGCGGTGAAGAAGCCGGACAGAGTGGATGTGAATCAGAGCATCGGACAGACTCGCGGCCAGCCACCACGCCCCGAGCTCACTCACGGCGCCATGCTGGTTCAGCAGTACATCGAGCGAGGGCGCGTGGACGTACTCGGTGGCGATCCAGGGCTGCTCCGCGTCCGGGTCAGCGTCCACGAGCGCCGCGGTGTGGAATCCACCGACACGCCGGATCGCCTCCAGTTCCTGGGCGAACCGCTGACGGAAGTACGGCTGGTCTGCCAGCGCCGGCTTGATGACCTTGATCGCCACGGGGCGGGGGCTGCGGTATCCGAGGTAAACGACGCCCATAGCGCCCTGGCCGAGACGCTGAGTCAGTCGGAAGCCCGCGATTTCTCGGGGGTCGTTCTCCCGCAGCGGCTCGAACACCATCGCCCCCCGTTCCGCGACCGGGCAGATGAAGGCGAATGCGCCGGACGCGATGCGTCACACGTCAACAACGCTGAGGTTATCAGCGTCACGGGCTACCTCTTGTGCCTCGCTGGATCTTGTCCGTGACTCATATGACCAATCGGCCAGGAGTGTGTCGGCGACCGCCTCCTCGTAGACAGCACGGTTCTCCCTTTCCATGACCTCTGCGAGCTCTGGCTCCCAGCAGGTGTCCTGCCGCCTTCCGCTCAGCCGGACATGATCGCTGTCGGCGCGAACACCGCTGAGGTAGTCCGCAGCACTCATTCGCCAGGGTTTGGCGTGATAGCGGTTACGGAGCTGGTTCGTCATGTCGATGCCGGGCCAGTCGAAGTCCCCGTGGTAGAGCAAGGTGCCACCGGCTCCGACGACCAACCGCGCCAGCCGGTGAAAGGCGGTCGAGGGGCGCCCCTCGGTGCAGATCAGCGGCGGACTGCTGGCACCGAGCTCACCGGCGGCACGACGGAGCACGGCCGGGTTCTCGCAGACGTACACCGTATGCAGATTCACGGCGATCGGAAGGGTGATGAGCTGGTGGAGGGTGATGTGGAATGGAGTGCCGTAGCGGGCGGCGTCGGTGAGCCACTGGCCCAGCCCCTGGCCGGTCGCAGGGAGGTTCAGGACGAGGACACGGCTGGCCAGATCATCGACGATGACGTCGAAGGCGTCCCACAAATCGCGCCGACTTTCGGCCCCTGATCCGAGTGGGACTCCGCGTGCCATGGCCAAGGCCCGCAGGACCAGTGTCGGCAGAGAGCCGCGGCCGGGATTGAGGGCCTTGGTGTCTCCTGTGGTGGCGTCGGCCAAGACGGGCAGCATGATCGGTGGAGCGTCGCTTGGCCGGCTGTAGAGGTGTTCCAGGACGCGGACGGCCTGCCTGAAGAGGTGGGTGTCCTTCCTATTGATCAGCGCGGTGATCGTGCCGTCGGATGCGAGGCCGGCCAGCCACTGCCGGTACCAGGCATGCTCGGCATGAAGCGGGCTGGCCTCGCCCTCAGCAAGGATCCTCCGCCGGGCCTGATCGAGCACGGTCCGCTCATCGGCGCGAAAGCGCAGCTCGGGGCCGATCCGTTCCAGGACGTCGCGGAGCGACATGCCCGTGACGTTGCGGACGCTCTCCTCCAATGTTCCGAGGGGGATGGTGATGCGGCGGACATCGGCCGACCGGTACGCACCGGTGATGCCGATGACAGCGGTGCGTTCGGCCGAGGTCGGGTTGGCCAGGCCGATGGAGCCCTTGACCTCGCCGCCGTTGCGCTCGAGCGAGCGCCGGGCAGCAGCCAGGAGCCGACGGAACTCGGGAGCCCGGTAGCGCTCGTATGCCTCTGTCGACCCGGTCATTCTGTCTCCTCGACCTTGTCGTTCGTCGGCTGGTCCTCGGGGATGTCCGCGAGCAGTCCTGCCCCTGCGGGAACGTGCCGACGGGGCGCGAAGCCAAGGAGTTCGGCGGCAAGATCGTCGGATCCGGGGTACTCGAGGTCATCGAGGATCTGTTCGCCGTCCCAGACCAGCAGCATGGCGGAGACGGTGTGGGACGCCTCGTCGTGCTTCATGTCGTAGTGGGAGATCTGCGGCACGTCAGGGTAGGTGATCCACAGGTCGTAGCCCGTCATGAAGAGGTCGAGGTCGAACTTGGCCGTGAGGGCGAGCAGGTCGGGGCGGTACTTCTCGTCGATGCCGGCGAAAGCTTCGTCGAGGGCGATCAGCCGCGGGCAGGTGGGGTAGGCGGAGCTGTACTGCGCATGGGCGGCTGCGAAGAGCGGAAGGTGGATGGAGGCGGACTTCTCGCCGCCGGACATCACGCTGTGCTTGGCCTTGGTGAGCAGTTCTCCCTTCTTCCGCTCCTCCTCGCTCATGCCCGGCCGGAACAGCCGGAGTTCGAACTTGCGCCAGGCGCGATAGTCCAGAACCTCAGCGATCACCTGCTGGTAGCTCCTCTTCTTGTCGGCAGCAGCCCTCGCGCGGATCTGGCTGCGTAGGTGGGAGCGGAGCTCGGCCAGTCCTGCCGGTCCGAGACCGGAGGCGTCCTTGTCGAGCAGTTTGTTGACGGCCTGCTGGGAGTCGGTGAGTGCGTCGGAGGTGATCCAGTTGATGCCCACGGTGGTACCGGAGGACATCGGCTTGGAGCGGGTATCGGCGTCCATGCTTTTGACCAGGTCGCGGGCGGCGACGGTGCGATCATGGATTTGCTCGGCCAGCCCGGTCAGGAGTCCGTCCTCCAGGACGGTCCGTTCCCTGTCTTCCAGCAGTACGCTCTGATCGGCGAGCTGTTCGGCCAGGCGACGGGCGAAGTCCGTTACGGGGGCGGGGCCTTCGCTGTCGGTGACCCGGGCCAGGATGATGTCACCGGCTGGCTCCCACTCGAAGAGGTAACCCTGATCAGATTCCAGCAGGGCTGCCTCCAGCGCGGTGATAGCGCTAGAGATCTTGGATGTCACGGTCTTCAGGAGGCTCGAGGTGATCGGCCGGCCCCGGGTCGCCTCATCGAGCGCGTTGACCAAGGAAGCGACGGATGCGGGGACGACGCTCTGGGCGGCTTCGATGCCCGTGAGGGGAATGCCGGGCGAGGTCAGGCTGTCCATGAGGGCCTGGACTGCCTGCTCGGGGCTCGGCCACATGTCGTGGGGCAGCCAGATGGTCTCGGCGTTCGCTTCGAGGAGGCCGAGAAGGTCGGGCCGGGCATATGGCTCCAGCGTGAGCGTGGTGCGCACCTGCTCCGCCACGGCCGTGGCGAGTGCGGTACGGCCGAACTCCAGGGCATGGTCAGCCTTCAGAAGCCGGTCTCGATGCTCTTCCGCGTCCTTCTTCGCACGGTCGTACGTCTTCTGCGCCGTGGTGAGCTGCTCCTCCGCGTCCGTGATCTGCTGCAGAATCTCCTGCAGAGGAGCTTCGAGCGTCGCTTCCTGGGTGCGCAGACGTTCCTCCTGAACGGCGAACGCATCCCTACGCGCCTGTAGCGCCTCAGCCTGCTCTGAGCAGGACTCGGTCTGCGCTTCGATGATCTCCTTGCGGCCGGCGATGTCGCGCTCGGCCGCATCGGCCTGCTCACGGCAGGCGGAGAGCGCCTTGCCGGCGTCGGCGAAGTCGTCGATGGCCTGCGCGACGTTGTCCAGCTCCTCACGAAGCGTAGGCAGCCGTGCGGCCGTGGCAGCATGCCGAAGCTGCCGATTCTTCTCATGGGTGCGCGCAATCGCCCCGTCGAGCCGCTTGCGGGCTTCGGAGAGGCGGCGGCGTGCGCCGGCGGCCTTCTCCGCCACCACCGCCACCTGACCCACCGCCTGGATGATCGGTTGGGTGCGCGGGAGCTCATGCCGGGCGCGGTCGAAGTCGTCGCATGCTTCCTGCGCGTACCTCTGCTGCTCTTCAATGCCGGCGAGCTGAGCTTCCAGGACGGCGATGGATTCTTCGAGCAGGCGCAGCCGCTCGCGCCGGCGGGCGGCTCGTGCCGTGGCCCCGATGTACTCCGGCTGATCCTTGGGATGCGCACCGACCTGGATGCCGAGGCAGAAGTGCGAGCCGGTCGTAACCGCAGGAGCGCGCAGCGCGCCGTCCGTCGCAGGGACGTCGTCCGTTACGGCGACGGACGCCAGGACAGCCTGTACGGCCGCGGCGGAGACGAGCTGCTGATCTTCGACGACCAGTACGTCGGCCAGGGTGCGTCCGGTCGGCCGCTGCGCGGGAGGCAGTGGGCGCAGATAGGCGTCGCCGACCTTGTCGTGCAGTGCCTGGTCGGTCAGCGCAAGGTTGGGGTGCAGCCAGGCGGTGAGCAGGCCGGCCGCGTACAGGGCGCCCTCCACCGCAGCCGCATGATCGTTGGGAACATCCTCGGCGAACCGCACAAGCTGCCACAACGGCGCACCGGGCCGCGCATCGCGGCTGGCGGGGCGCAGGTCACTGGGCGGGGGCGCGTCGTCGCCTTCCGCTGCCACGGTGCCGCGCTCTGCTCGCCTGGATCGCAGGGCCTCCGCGACGTCGCTGTACTCCCGCTTCAAGTTCTCGACGCGGGTCAGAGCACTGGTGCGGCGCTGGTCGGTGAGGGAACGAAACTCCTCCGGCAGCGAGGCCGCTTCGGGTTCCCCCACCGCGGCGATGGCAGTACGCAGTACGTCACCGTCGGGGGCGACCAAGACCGCGGTGTCATCACTGCCGCTCCAGCGGCTGATGAACTCCTTCAGCTCCTGGTCGGCCGTGGCGCGGACGATCTCGAGCTTCTCAGCTGCTGCGGCGGATTGCCGCTCGGTCTCGGTCAGCTCACCGCTCGCCGCGTCAGCGTGCTCCTGCTCGCGCTCCTGGTCCTTCGCGGCGTTCTCGGACGCGCTGAGGTGGACGCGTACGTCCTCCACTTCGCTGCGACGCGCGGCAACCCGGCCTGCCACGTCCGTGTCCAGATCGGCACCGAGATCCAGTGTGTCGTCGTCGTGCAGGATGCCGCAGCGGCGCGCCGCGTCCATGAGACTGTGGGTATGCCGAGAAGCGGCCTTGCGCAGCTCATCGTGTCTCAGGAGAGCCCGCTCAGCCTCCCCTTTGAGGGCAGCCAAGCCCTCCTGGGCCCGGTTGAGGTGGCGGCCACTCTCCGCGATGCCCTGGCGCTCGTTGCGTACGCGATCGCGCAGCTCCTCGAGACCGTTCTGCTGCTTGATAGCGTCGTGGTTCTTGTACTCGGCCAGGCTCGCGCTGAGCTCATTGCACCGGCGTTCGGCGGTATCGCGCTCATGCTGTGAGGAGGCCAGCTGCCGCTCGGCGGTGCGGTGGTCCTCCGCCGCCTCCATGATCGTCTCGCACTGCGCGGCTGTGTCCTGAATGCGCCCGGTGACCTGGTCCACGCGGTCACGGGCATGGGCGCGCAGATAACTGGTGTATTCACGCAGGAAGGTCCGGACCGCGGTGTCCGCCCCCGTCAGTGCGTTGAGGAGCGCTTGGATCTCGGCGAGGTTCTCGAAATCGCGGGCGGCCTGCAGGATGAGGTCCTCGTCGACGGGGCGCAGGCCGGCGGTGAGGGTGTCGGACACCTTGACCGGGTCGAGGTCCTTGGCCAGCAGAGGACGCCGTAGCTGGAGCAGAAGGTTGACCAGCTGGTTGTAGCGCTCGCGGCCCAGCCCGAACAGCCGGTCATCGATCGCCTCCCGGTACGCCTCCGCCGTAGCGTAGGTGGCTCCTTCACCCAGGAGCTTCTTCAGAGCGTTCTCCCGCAGCGGGCGCGAGGCGGCGTCCAGCAGGCCGAAGTCGATGCCGACACGGCCGTCGGTGACGAAGAAGAAGCGGGCCGGCGTGGACATCGGCTTGGTCACCCGCATGCCGATCCCCACGGTGACGGCTTCGAGGACCTCTCCGTCGGGTGCGGTGCGGGCGAACTCCATCCACACATAGCCGTATGCGGACTCCTGCCCTTTGTAGAGCAGGTTCGACTTCATGGTGCGCTCCTCGCCGCTGAACGGATCGAGACGCCTCGCGTCGAGGACACCGTCCAGGACCAAGGGGAAGAGAACTTCCAGGGCCTTGGTCTTGCCGGAACCGTTGTGCCCGCGCAGGACCAGGCGTCCGTCGGCGAAGACGAACTCCTCGTCGGTGTAGTCCCATAGGCCGATCACTCCGGCGCGGGTGGGCTTGAAGCGGACCTCCGACCGGTCAGCGGTGCGGGAGTGAGGGATGAGCGTCATCGAGAGGTTTCCTCAGTGGGGAAGTCAAGAGCGAACTGGCCGTCGTGCGCGGGGCGCGGTAGGACGGCGGTGATATTGCGGTAGCGGCCGGCCGCGGGCCGGACCAGAATCCCGCCGGGGACGATGTGGACCAGGCGCAGGTCCGCCAGGAGCGCGACCGCCTCCGCCAGTAGCCCGCCGGGATCGGCCTGCCACTTGTTGGTGAAGGACGAGGGGCCGAACTCCTCATAGAGCTCGGTGATCATCTGCTCCAGCGTGCCGTGTTCCACGAAGGGCAAGCCCGTCTGCCCCTCATGCTCCGGGGAGTCCGGATCGGCCTCGGCCGCGTGCTCGCCAGCATCCGCGTGCGGGTCGTGCGCCAAGGCTTCGAGCGTGCCCGCCTGCGGCAGGGCCATATCGATGCGGCTGAGCAGGACTGCGTGTTCCTCTCCTGGATCGGTGGGCAGGAGGTAGTGAAGGCTGCTGGCCCGGTCCGGGTCTTCCCGCAGATCCGCGATCTTCGCGAGTATCAGCCCGGCAGTCCGGTTGACGGCTCCGCCGCGGCCGGGGAACCGCTTGTCCGTAAAGTGCCCTGTGGTGTCTACGAGCATGATGCCCTCGGCCCGGCGCTCGATAGGCAACCCGGTCAGCCGTGCGATGTCCTCGGCCAGGGTGGGCTGGCGCAGTGCTATCGCGGTCTCCGCGTCGGTGTCGCTGAAGTAGACCACCGGGTACTCGATCAGCAGCCGACGGGCTCGCTGGGCAGCAAAGCGGCGACGGGGGTCGCGCCCGGTGCCGGCGGTCGGAGTGTCCAACAGCCCAGCAGCGCTGACCAGGTGCTGCAGCGGTTTGTTCGGCCGGAAAAGCGCCGCGCAGGTGTCGTGGTCGATGTCGAACAGCGCGTCCCCGCGGTCGTGGTCACGGGCCCAGTCCTCCATGGAGCCATCGGAGATCCGCAGTGCCCCCCGGTCGACGAGCCAGTCCATCACGTCAACGACCGCGTCCTTGTGACCTGGTGCGGTCGCATCGAAGCCCAAGTGCTCGATCGTGTTCGCGGACGGCGTGAGCAGTTTGACGAGATCGGCGAGGTTGATCTCGACGCGCGACCTGTGCAGGCAGGCCAAGATCAGACAGAGGTAGGCCAGCCGCCGCCGGTCGAAGGGTCGCTTGCTCTTCACCGTGAGGAACGCCTGGCTGGCGTCGAAGGCGTCCAGCCGCCGCAGCAGCCGTGCGTGACGGGCGCTGGTCTGCAAGGAGTAGCCGAACAGGTGATGGAAGTCCTTGGCCAGTTCGTCGGCCCATTGCAGCACCAGCGCAAGCGCCTTGGCCCGCGGGTAGCTCTCGGTGACGATGCCATGCAGCAGCATGAGCCGGGCCGCTTGCTGGTACGAGCCAAGGTCTGCGGTCTCCACGGAGGCGGCTACGCGATGGGCGGGCATCAGGACTTCTCCGTTCGGCTTCGGCGCATCGCACCATGGGGCTTGATCTCCAGGGCGAAGCCGGGCAGGTGCAGCGTGCCGGTCTCGGTCCGCAGCTGGCTGCAGCGCTCGTTCGGGATCAGGCGCAGCGTCAGGACGTCGCTGCTGCCGGTGCCGGAACGCAGTCGGCCCGCGACGACCGTTCGCACCTGCAGGGCGCGGGTTAGCAGCTTGAGCACGGCGCGGGTCTCCGCCTCGTTCAGCACCCGGTCGTGCGGCCCATGGTCCAGGAGATCCTTCGCGGCCTCCCGGTCCGCGGCCCGATCCGCCAACTGCTGCTCACGTAGCCGGGCATGGGCACCACGGCGGGTACGGACCGGTTGCGGGCCACCCGGTGCTGGCCGCTTGCCGTGCCGGAACAGGCTGATGCTGACCTCTACACCAGGCGCATCCCACCACGTCGTCCGCGGCGAGATCTGGTCATCGTCGTCGTGGGCACCCGATAGATGCCGTACCGAGCGGAGGTCGAAGGCGGCGGACACGAGGGCGTTCGCAGCCTGCTCATCCGGCGCAGCCGCTGCCCAGGCGGCAAGATGCCGGAGTTGGGTGGTCCGGCTCACCCCTCCTCGACGTGACTCCGTCACCTGCCGCAGCAGGGCGATGACCCCCGAAATGGCCGTGCGCGTAGCGCCTTGCAAATGGGCGGCTTTGGTCTCCGCGGGGCCGTCCGCCAAGAACCATTGGCGCAGCCCGATCCAGCGCCGCCGCCAGTCCTCCAGGCGTGCGGACGGCCGCATCATGGGCCGCTCATCCACTGCGGCGGCCCGCTCCAGCAAGGTCTCGACCCCGGTGTCTTCCACCTCGTACACGGCCTCGGCCAGCCGGGGCGCGTAGCGCTCCAGTTCCGCTGTGAACTCACTCATGTGTGCCAGCAGCGCGTGCTTGTAGCGCAGGAACGTCTCAGGAGAGACATCTGTCGTGCGCGCCACGTCGTTCAGGGTCAGATAGAAGCGCGCCGCCCGCTGGGTCATGTCTTCCAGCACGCTGTCGAGGCGTGCGAGCTTGCGGTACACCTCGTCCCGGTCGCCTTCCCGGTTCGCTGTCGCCAGCGCCTTGAAGTCCGTCAGGATGTCGGCAAAGGCCAGCCGCGACAGGTTCGCGTCCTGTACGCGGGAGCCGATGACCTCCTCCACCGCGCGGTAGACGCGGTAGCCGATCTCCGTGAACTGGTAGACCGATTGCCGGTTCCGGTATGCGGCAAGATTGCCGCACCGCAACGGATCTTCCACTCGATAGAGGACCTGCTCGTCGTCCGAGGAGAGGTTGTCGAGCATGCCCCGCAGATTCAGATCCGCAGCAGACGGTACCTCGTCGTGCTCTGTGGCGAGCTCCTTCAACGTGTTCGCCACGTCGTCAGGGTGAACCTGTAACTGGTGTACCGATCGCAGTACGTTCATCGCACGCAGCACCCACAAATATGCGACAGGATCATCGCGCTGCGTGAAGTTGAACAGTCGCAGGCGGTCGCCCACCGTCAATGAATCAAGATCGAATGACTTGGAGACTCCAGAGTCATCACGCTGGAACACTTACGCCGCCCCTCATCTCGGCACGCATTGCGCATACCCTGACAGACACCACTGACAATCGAGGCCAGAAGAGAAGCGGCTCCCCCTCTTCAGCGCTCTCGGCAGAATCGAACGGCCTCGCCTCCTTCGATCGTTTGGCCGCCCCGACTCGTTGCCGCCACCCTCGCGAGTCTCGGCATCGCCCTCGCCATCGCCCGCGAGCCGATGCGCCTGGAATGGGGCGACTGAAACCAAGTTCCTGGCCAACGATCTTCCAGAACTGTTGGATACGCAGAGTCGCCCCTCAGTAGCGGTGAACAGCGAGGGGCCTGCGAGAGGTCGTGGTTCACGAGGGAAGGAGTGGGTACAGCTCTCCCCCCAGGCGAGCCCGGCCGCGGTGCCGTACGACTGGATCGGTGCTGAGGGCTGCGTCGGCGAACTGATGAATGCGCCAGTACATCTGGACTCTGCGGACGGCGTTCGGAGCGGGCTGGTGGGCGACCTGAAGCACACGGGTGGGATCGGTGAGGTCGAGACGGACGGCGAGGCGGGCGAGGTCGGACAGCGGGTCGCCGAAGGCGGCGAGTTCCCAGTCCAGTAGCAGTGACCCGCCAGCAGCGGGCCTGACGAGGTGGCCCGGCTGCAGGTCGTGGTGCAGCAGTCTGGGCTCGATGTCCAGGTTCGTCGTGTCGAGTTGGCGGCGGAGGGCCGCCGCGGCGGGCGCGAGGTCGGGCGCGGCAGTCGTGTACATGTCGAGACGGCCGTGAAGGTAGCGGTGCCAGGTGCGGTACTGCCGGGCTCCGGCGAGCCGACCGGTATGGGGGCCCGTGATGCGATGGACGGCGGCGAGGGGGCCGGCCAGCTCGTGAAGGAGCAGGCCGGCGGGGACGGGCTCAGCGTGGACCGCGGTCTGCGCGGTCCACGCCGGACTGCCCCCGGGACCGGATCCGAGGAGCTCGGGAGCCGGGGCACCGTGCATGGTGAGGAGGGCCAGGGCGGCAGCCTCGTTGGCGGCGCGGTTCGGGTCGCCGTAGTGCTTGAGTACATACGGCACTGGGCCGTCGACGTACCAGACGCGGTTGGCCTGTCCGGTCGTGATCTCTCGGGCACCGTCAGGGACCCTGCCGTCTATCGCCGCCACGGGTTCAGGCGACGTCGCCGAGGTAGCCGGATGAGGGCTGGCCCGTGGCGAGGGCGGCGATCGGCTGCCGGAGGGCGTGGGGCAGCAGGTTCAGACCGGGAACCTTCTCCAGTTCCACCCATTCCAGGCCGGTCTGCACGTCGTCTTCGGCGTGTCCGCCGAGGCGGCCGGGGGTGCCTTCGGGGGTGCAGTGGAAGATCGCTTCGATGCGGTGGGTGCCGGCCTCGGTGTCGGCGTGGTCGTGGTTGGCGCCGATGTACTCGCGTAGCCACAGCAGCTTGTCCACGGTGACGGTCAGGCCGGTTTCCTCGTGGACCTCGCGGCGGGCGGTCTGGTTGAGGGGTTCGCCGGGGTTCTGGCCGCCGCCGGGCAGGAAGTAGCAGTCCTGGCCCTCCCAGTTGGCTCGTTGGAGCAGGACCTGACCATCGTGGACGACGACGGCTTTGGCGGAGGTGCGGATGGTAGGCGTGACAGGCTCGGCCACGAGTGGGCTCCAACTCTGCTTCGGTGGTGGGTGGGAAGGGTTGTCAGCGTTCAGTCTTGCCGAAACCTCGGTGGCGTCCGGCCGCCTTCGCGAAGATCAGCTGCCAGGGTCCGGCCAGTCGTACGAATGGCTGGAACGGGCTGGCTGCCACCAGCGATGCAAGGTGTGCTGGGGACGTCCGGGGCAGGGCGGCGAGACCGGGCGGTGGGATGACGGCCGCGTGCAGGGCCGGGGCGAGGGCCAGTAGCCGGGCGGTGGCCACGGGGCCGTGCAGCAGCACACCGGCCGTTGCGACGACCGTCCAGACGGGCCCGGCCCACCAGGCGGACAGGACGGCCGCCGCCATCAGCGGGGCGCCGAGCAGCCAGGCGGCCTCGTCCGCCCACTCCCGGGCCACCAGGACCACCTTGGCTGGGCGGGAGAGGGCGGTGGGAAGGTGCGCGACGGCGGCAGCGTGGCGGTCCGGGCGGGCGGAGGCGGTGAAGGCCAGCGCGTGGAGGTTGGCCAGTCCGGAGGGTTCGGTGTAGGGCTCGTCGAGGACGGCGACGGTGGAGGCGGTGAGGTCGGCGCCGAGCAGGGACAGCCGGTGCCCGGTGCCGAGGTCTTCCATCGGTTCGGGGAAGCCGCCGAGCGCTTGGACAGCAGGGAGATGGACGGCCATGCCGCAGCCCACGCCGTACACCATGGGCCGCAGCCACATCCGTACTGCCTCCGGCAGACGGGAGGCGGCCAGGAAGCGGTGGAGGCGGACGCGGGCGAGTTCGATGCCGAGGGAGCGCCGTAGCTGGTAGGCCCATTCCCCCTCCAGCAGCAGACCTATCGGGCCGGCCGGGAAGGGGCGGCGGGCCAGCAGCGGCAGCCGCTGCTGCTGGATGAGGGCCGGTGCGTGTCGGGTGCGGGTTCGGTGTGCGGTGGCCTCGGTGGCGAACGCCTGAAGGGTGCGGCGGTCGGGGGCCGCGTCGGCGTCGTAGACCACTGCGTACGTGTCGTCAGCGTGCTCGTCCTCCCTCCACCCGAGTGGGCCGAGAACCCGCTGCAGGCGGTCGAGGGCGAAGTTGAGCTGTCCGGCCTTGCGTCCGCCGACATCGGGCTGGTGGAGGTGCACCAGCGGCAGCCCTCTCTCCGGCAGGCGGGCGGCCAGGGCCGTCACGATGTCGGCGGTGGTCGGCTCGGTGTCGAACAGTTCGGTCAACACCCGTAGCCGGTCGGCTGGTCGTTCGGCGTTGACCGTCTCGGCGACCTTGCGGCAGCGGGCGGCCGGGAATAGGCCCCGCAACTGCCCTGCCTCCAGCGGGGCGTGGGCTGTCAGGGCCGCCAGCCGGTCGCGGTGTCCGGCGCGTGCGGAGACTTCGCGTTCGGTGGTGATGACCACGACGGCGGCGCGGTCGCGCGGGTAGTCCAGTGCCCTGAACGCGGTCACCGTCTCCTCCGCGATGGTCTGCTCGCGCAGCATCGGCAGCAGCACCACCAGCCACGGCACCGCGTCCTTCCCCACCTGCGTCTCAATGGGTGTGCTGCCGGCGGAGGCGAGGAGCCACCTCGCGCATACCTCGACCGCGATCAAGGCCCACATCGCGCGGGCCAGCAGCAGCGCCAGCAGGACGGGCACGGTGGCCTGCAGCCACATCTCGGGCGCGGTCACCGTGCTTCCTCCATCAGTTGGTAGACGCCGCGCATTTGGTCGGCGACGAGGGGCCAGGCGAACCGTTCCGCCTGTTCACGAGCGGAGGCCCGCCTGGCGGCGTGCGCGGCGGTGCCTGTGTCGGTGAGGACTTTCTCCACCGCTTCCGTCGCAGCGGCGGCGTCGCCGGGTGGGGGGAGCTGGGCTGCCTCCCCCGCGTAGTGGCGGATGCCGCCGACGTCGGTGGCGACGACCGGCGTGCCGCAAGCCATCGCCTCCAGGAGCGCGTTGTTGGCGGTCGCGTCGAGTAGAGGCAGCAGCATCACGGCTGCCTGCCGGTACAGCGCGACCAGGGTCTGCTCGGCGACGCCTTCGAGGACGCGAGCGGCCGGGTGCCAGGCCCGGGTATGGGCCTGGCGGGTGACGACGACCAGCTCGACGCCGTCGCCATAGCGGCGGTGCAGCCGCTCGTGGACCGCGTCCAGGACGGTCCAGTCCCGCAGCCACCAGCCGACGGTCAGCACCAGCGGTCGGTCCGACGGGGGCGGTGCGGGCGCCGGAGTGAAGGCAGTGGTATCGATCCCGTGGGGTATCAGGTGGACGCGGTCGGCAGGCACCAGGTCGGCGAAGAACGTCTGCTGGTGCGGGTCGAGGACGACGATGCGTTCGGCAGTCGGCGCGAGCTTTCGCCACGTGCGGGCCGGCAGGTGCTGCTGGAGGTGTGCGGGCGGCTGGTGATAGGTGACGGCGGTTGGGCCGAGGCGGCGGCGGGAGAACCAGTATTGCTCGTCCCCGTACAGCACGTGGGCGGCCGAGCGAGAGGCCAGCAGGTACAGGTCGGTGGCGCAGTGCTCGACCGGGTAGAAGGGCAGCGGGCAGCTTCGGACGAGCAGGCGGTGGGCCTGTCCGGTTGCCCTGGTGGCGAGCGGTCCGGCGGGTGGGGTGATGCGGCGGACTTCGGGGAGATGGTCGAGAAGGCGGTCGTAGCCGCCGTGGGCGGTGTGCCAGGGGACGCGGACGACGGAGGCGATCACGGCGACTCACGCCTCCTTCGGGGCGAGAAGACCGAGAGACCGCAGTCGGCCGGTGATGGCGTGGGGACGGTTGAGGTGGACGACGGGCTGTCCGTCGGCCTGGTCCGGGTTGAGATGCTCGGCCCAGCGGCGGCGGTGCCGGCGGTGGTGGGCCGGGCCCCACCACAGGATCGAGTCGCGGGCGAGCAGGTGGCTGAAGGTCTCCCGATTCCCGGCGAACAGCTCCTGCCGGGTGCCGGCCCGCCGGAGCGAGCGGCGGATCAGCCGGGGCAGACAGACCCTCAGCGGCAGGTCGAGCCAGATCACGAGTTCGGCGCGGGCCAGCAACCTCTCGCCGACTTCGCCGCCGTAGTTGCCGTCGGCGATCCAGAGATCCGAGGCCAGGGCTTCGCGGACGCGGGAGCGGAAGAGCTCAGGGCTGACGGGGGTCCACATCGGTCCCCAGAACAGCTCGTCCAGGTCGAGGTGGGGCAGTCCGGTGTGGGCCGCGATGGCGGCGGCGAGGGTGGACTTCCCGGAGGCCACCGGGCCGACCAGCGCGATGCGCTTGGGTATCACGGAAGCCTCCTCGCGACGGCGTCAGCGAGCCGTTCCAGCAGGTGAGAGGTGTGCACTCCGACGGTCACCTGCATCACCGGCACCCGGGCGACCAGCTCGTCCATGACGTCGGCGGCCTGCCGGGCCAGTTCGCCCTCGGGACGGGTGCGGTCGGCGAACCACGGGTGCAACCAGTCCTCGTCGTACGGGGTGCAGCACACGGCGGCCAGCGCGGCGCGAGCCGCCGCCGCGCCAGGGAAGGCGATGCTGATGTCCCGGTCGTCGTCATGGAGCCGCGGGAACACGACGAGCCGCAGCGGGGCGCTTTCCCTCACACGGACGGCGAAGGCACCAGCGAAGCCGTTCGGGGTGCACGAGGCTTTTCGGGACGTGCCGAAGTCGGTCGGCAGCACGCTGTGCGGCGGCAGGCTGCTGTTCGGGGCCAGCGCGGACAGGGTGCCGCCGGCGATGCGGACCGAGATCGGTACCCCGACCACGCTCGCGGCGGACTCGGTGACCAGTACGCGGTCAGACCCGACGAGGTCGGCGCGGTGATGGGCGGCCAGGGCTGTGAGCAGGGTGGTCTTGCCGGCCCCGGATGGGCCGACGATCAGGACCCCGTGGTTGTCGACCGTGGCGGCTGCGGCGTGGAAGGCGGTCCAGCCGCGGTGTTCGGCGCAGCGCAGGACGACCTCGCGGATCACCCGCAGGGCGTACCGCTCGCCGCGGTCGGTCCCTGGGTGCAGCACGATGTGCAGCTGGCCGGTCGCGTCGCGGGCGTACAGGTGGTCTGCCGGCAGGTGCGAGGCGGGGTCGGGCCTCCACCAGCGGACCTGCCCGAGCCGTGAGGACAAATACGGCTCGTCGCGGAACGGCAACACCTCCAGCGACTGTGCATCGGCCAGGCGGGCCTCGTGGTCGCGAAAGAGGTCTTCGCTGTGGTGGATGCGTATCTGCGTGAGCTGCCCGCACATCGGTGCCGGCGAGGTCTCGGGGGAGAAGCTCTGCAGGTGGATGCTTTGGTCAGCGTGGAAGGTCTCGTCGGTGCGAACGTCGAAGCGGTGCCCGGCGAAGGCGACCGTCCCGTTGCTGCGGCCGCTCACCTCCGTCCCCCTGTTGCCGCCATGGCGTCGGGTGCCTGAATGAGGAGTTCTTCAGCGGTGCCGTGCACCAGGCGTCGGGCGATGTCGATGCCCATCTTCACCGCGTGGTCCATGTTGCCGATCTCGTACCGCCACGTCCCGAACCGGCCTCGTGGGTAGATCCCTTGGGACTCCATCCACGGCACCACTGTGTCCAGGACCTCATCACGGTCGAGGGTGGGTATCGGGTAGGCGTAGTCGATCAGTTCCAGGTGGGTACTGGCCAGCGGCGCGTCCTCGGGCACGAGGCCGTGGCGCCGCAGGGCCTGGTCGCAGTCGCGTATGAGCCGGTGATGGTCTAGCCGGGTCCCCGGCAGCAGGGAGGTCTCGGTCATCCACGCGCTGAATGCCATTGTGTCGGCGCCGGGGACGTTGGCGGGCGCGTACTTGCTGAAGTTCGTGGCCCGGTAGAACGGCACCTCAGGCTGGGGGAAGTACAACCAGGACCGTTCGTCGGTGGTCGGGGCCTCGTAGCCGAGGCCGACCATGGCCACCGTGGTGTGCCGCAGCCGTCCGGCTGCCGCTCGCACCGCGTCCGGGGCGCCGGCCGTGATGGCGGAGAGCTGGTCAAGGGGACCGGTGGCCACCAGGTGGTCGAAGCCGATGAGCTCGCCGTCGGAGAGCGTGACAGCGCGGGCGGCCGGGTCGACGGCGACCGCGCGGACTGACGTCCGCAGGCCCGCGTCGAGCCGTGCGGCCAGGCGGCGCCAAATCTCTCCGGTGCCGCCGCGGGCGGGGAAGGCGAAGGTGGCGTTGGGTCCCCACCGGCGGGCCGGCGGGGCGGTCCCCGAGAAGGCAGCCAGGATTTCACCGGGATCGACCGGGGCGACGCGTTCGGCGACCCAGGACGAGGCCATCTGCTCAGGATGCGTCGCCCAGACCTTGGAGTTGTACGGGCCGAAGAACCGCTCCACCAGGCCCGATCCGTACATCGCCTGCAGCCACGTGGCGAAGTCCGTACCCGCGGCCATCCCTTCCTCGCGCCGTTGGCAGGCGCGAAGAAGATCGTGCACACACGCCTCGGCATCCTCGGCCGGGAGACGGTGAAGGTACTGCTGAAAGGGGTAGGGCACCCACCGGTCGCGGAAGCGGACGTAGGACGACCGGTCATGATGCAGCAGCTCGTCGGGGGCGAACAGCTCGGCAAGCAGCCGGTCGAACTCGCCGAAGTGGGAGAAGACCACGTGCCCGCCCAGGTCCCAGGTGAAGCCGGCCGGATCGACCACGGACGAGGCAAGTCCGCCGGGCAGAGGGGCAGCCTCCAGCAGCGTCCAGGAACGGTGACCCAGCCGCTTCAACTCGTCCGCACAGGCCAGGCCACAAGGGCCGGCACCGAGAATGACAATCCTCTCGGAGGGTAAGACGTGCGGTGAATCGGGCATGAAGCCTCCTTCGATCGGCAGACGGTAAAGCTATGGCCCGCGTCCGGCGGGCGCCGGTGAGAGAACGGGGGGTGGGGTGACCCGACCGACGATGCACGGGAAGCGGCGGGGTCACCCTGCTCAGGGTCGGCTTCGACCGCGAGAGGTTGGTGCGTGAGCGCGGGCCGCCAACAAGGTCCGGCCGGCGCAAGCTGAAGGAGCCTCAGGTCGCCAGCCCCTCGATGTCCGGGTCCACGTGTGCGTTGTGGATGTGGAAGTAGGCCACCTCCACCTGCTCCTCGAAGCCCTTGCCGTCCACGAGCGCCTGGAACATCGTCTCGCTGACGGACCGGCAGTAGTCGCAGGACTCCACGCCAGCGGGTCCCTCGCGGCGCGCCATGGCCGCACGGGCCTGCTCCACTGCTTCGGGAGACAGCCCGTCCAACAATTCCTCGGTCAGGTCCGCGTCATCGCTCACGCCGCCATCGTGGCCACTGAGGACCCTGGAAACTCTTTCACTTGAGCGAGAGTCCCAGCGGCCCCTACATGCCGATCCAGCCCGCCATGTTCCGCAACGGCTCCGGCGTCCGGCGGGAGAGGTGAACGAGCCCGCGGATCGTCTCCCTGGCACCAGGGTGATAGCGGGTCTGCTCCGGCGCCGCCCGCCGCGCCGCCCAGAGCGACCTCAACGACGGCTCTGCTTTGCCCAGTTCCATCTCGACGCGGGCCCGGTCGATGAAGAAGTGCGCGCGGCGGGACGTCGCGAGCGAGGCCGGCAGCTTGATCGCCTTGGCCTGCCGCAGCGCCTCGTCGTACTGACGCATCTCCACCGCCACGGTCATCTCGTGCAAGGCCACGTTCACCGGGCCGAAATTGAGCCAGTGCACCTTGCTGGCGTCTCCGACCCGCCCCGCGTACTCGCGGGCCCGTGCGATGTGGTCGGCGGCCGCGCTAGCGTCCTCCGCCCGCGCCGCCAACACGGAACCGCCGAGGTGAAGCTGGCCGGCGACGGTGAGGGCTTCACGGGTCGAGTCGCCCGGGCCGAGCAGTTTGTGGCCGGAGTGGACCAGGCGCAGGCCGATGCCGTACTCCCCTTCGCGGAAGTAGACCAGCCCCCGGAAGTACTGCCGCATGGCCGCCAGGCAAGGGTCCGAGGCCCGCTCCGCGGCCCAGCCGAGCCGGTCGAGGGCGACGCCGGCAAGATCGAAGTACCCCAGCTTCACCGTGACGTCGTGCGCGGTGCGATAGGCGGAACCCAGGGCCTGCCACAGCTCCGTCGTCGGCGAGCGCCAGCACAGGACGGTCAGCTCCGTGATGACGTCCGGAAGGGCTGCCGCCGCCGCGTGCAGGTGGGTGGCGCGGACGTGGGCGCACAATTCCTCGGTGGCGGTGACGAGCTCCTCGGCCGTGCGCGTGGTGACCCGGGGATCGTCGCCGAGGTCGTACAGGTCGAGGGACTCACGGATCGGCCGGATCAGCTCCGCCAGCCGGTCCTCCTGCATCTGCGTCACGTACGGTTGACCCGTCAGCACGGTGACATCGATCCGCAGCGCTCGCGCGACGGCCGCGACGAAGTCCGAGGACGCCGGCCGGGCGCCGCACTCGACCTGGGTGAGCCAGCTGTACGAGTACGGAATCCGGTCGGACAGCTCTCGCTGCGTCAGCCCCGCTAGCCTCCGCTGCTCCTTGATCCGCGTACCGGTGTGGTCCCCGTCCCGCGTCGGCATACCGGACTCCCGTCTCTGACTCGTTACTTGGAACGCTACGCGTTGCTCTATGCCGCGACAGGTGGATTCACAAGGGACTCCGCCGAGTTGGTGGGCGCCTGGCTGTGATCGGATAGCCCCCATGACCACTCCGACCCTGTACCTGTTCAGCAGCGCGGCCCCGCCTGTCTTCGACGTCGCGCGCGTCATCGAGGAAGCGCAGGCCGACGGCTGGGACGTATGCCTCGGTCTTACCCCGACAGCCGCCCGCTGGCTCGCCGACTCCCTCAACGGCCTCGCCGCCCTCACCGGCCACCCCGTCCGCTGGGACTACCGCCTCCCCGGACAGCCGGACGTGTGGCCGAAGCCGGATGCCGTCATCGTCGCTCCAGCGACCTTCAACACGATCAACCAGTGGGCGCTCGGGATCACGGATAAATGGCTCGTCGGCGTAGTTGCCGAGGGCATCGGCAAGGGCATCCCCATGGCGATGATGCCGTGCGTGAACCGGGCATACGTTGCGCACCCGCAGTTCGAGCGCTCGATCGATGCCCTTCGGAGCGCTGGGGTCCGGGTGCTGTACGGCGAGGGCGGCTTCATCGCGAACGAACCGGGCCAGGGAAATCCCGCCACCTACCCGTGGCGGTCTGCCCTGGACGCCGTCGCCGACGTACTCGACCCGACCTCGACCGTTTAACAGGACCTGCTGACCGGCTGGTAAGGCCGCAGGAACACAGCAGCGGCACGAATCAGAGGTGTCCGACGGCAAGAACCTTCGGGTGCGGGGCGAGCTCGGTTGACGTCCAGGCGGCCTACTTGTCGTAGGTCCATGCCCGTCCGGTCTGGCGATACTCCTCGACAGGGATGGGTACGACGCCGGCCCGCCTCTGTGCGGTGTAGAGCAGGCCGTCCAGGTGGTCGATCTCGTGGTGGACCAGCCGAGCGAGCCCACGCTCGTAGACGGCGGTCTCCACCCGGCCCTCCAGGGTGGCGGTCTCCACGGTGATCCGCAGCGGCCGGGGGACAAGGCCGCGGACGTCGAAGAACGACAGGCAGCCTTCCCCGGGTCACCCTCGACCGTCTCCCCGAGGGCTGGGCCACCGAAGCGGCCACGATCACCACCGCCTGGCGCCCGCCCACACCTCAGAACCAGTCTGGGGCCACGATCTCCTCGCCCTCGCCCTGAGGCTCCTCGAACCGGGCGAAGAAGTCGTCCAGCGCCTCCGGCGTCACGACGAGCGCGTTCGCGTCCCCCCGTGCGTTGCGCTCCGCCAGCCGACGCAGCAGCTCGGCACGGGCCACGGGGAAGTACAACAGCCGCCACCGCCCGCGCCGGCCGACTCCACCAGCGTCTTCATCGCATCACGGTCCTTGCGCGGCCACAGCCCGTGGTCCCACGCCACATCCCGGCCCTCCGCGACCAGCTCGGCCAGCCGCTCGTGCAGCTCGGCGACGACCGGGGCCTCCTTCTCGAAGTAGGTGTTCTCCGCGTAGTCGACGTCGTACCGGCCGTGCCGCTCAAAGACCACCTCGTCCACCGACAGCCGCACCGCCCCCCTGGGCTCCAGCACCCGCTGGGCATAGGTCGTCTTCCCCGATCCGGTGAGCCCCACCAGCAGGAAGACCGTCGGAGCGCCACTCTCGACCACCATCAACTCCCCTCATGCCCGCCGTCGTTCCCGGCAGTCTGCCACCGCCGGCCGGGCCGGACTCCCGGTCCCGGCCGCCGCCACCCGAAGGAGCCCGTCCGTGCCCGCCTCCGCCCTCGCCCGCGCTCTGCGCACCTACGTCCGCCACGCCCCCGGCACCCTCGGCAAGGCCCAACTCGTCGACCGCTTCCTCGACGAGCACCTGCGCACCCACCCCGTCCACACCACCGTCCGGCTCCTGTCCGGCGATACGGTCCCCGTCACCACCAGCGACGTCATCCAGCGCTTCCAGTACCTGTTCGGCGAGTGGGAGCCGAACCTGTCGGCCTTCCTGCGCGACCGGCTCCACCCCGGCGAACACCTTCATCGACGTCGGCGCCCACCGCGGCGCCTTCAGCCTCCTGGCCTCCCACGCCGTCGGCCCCCACGGCCGCGTCGTCGCCATCGAACTCCACCCCCGCTTCCACGACGACCTGACCGCCGCAGCCGCCGCCAACCGCCGCACCAACATCCACACCGTCCGCTCCACCGCATCCGACACCACCGGAGCCCTGACCTTGTACCTTGAGGACCCCTCCAACTTGGGCCACACCACCGCCATCCGCCCCCGCCACGTCCACGCGACCGCCGAGGTCCCCATCGCCCCTGTCCGACCTGATCAGCCGGGCCGACCTCGCCACCACGCGCGTCATCAAGATCGATGTCGAAGGCGCCGAAGCCGCCGCGATCCGCGGACGCCTGCCCGCACTCCCGTACCTGCGCGACGACCCCGAGCTCGTCGTCGAGGTCACCCCCCGGCTCCTGGCCAAACAGGGCGAGAGCGCCGCCGCAATCATCGCCACCCTGCGCACGCACGGCTTCCACCCCTACACGCTCACCAACGACTACGACCCGGCCACTTACCCCCGGGCCATGTGCCGGCCACAGCCGCCCATCCGGTGCACCACGACCCCGAAGGACATGACCGACCTGGTCTTCGCCCGCACCGACGCCACTAGCCTCCCGCTCGCGCCCTGAGCACCGCTGGCTGTTCTCAGGCCCCTTCGAGGGGTGGCACGACAGCCTCATCGCCGAGGGCCAAGAACCGGGCGGCCTTTCGGGCGAGCAGGGCTTCGAAGAATGCCGGGGCCTCGTCACCGAGCATCCGGTGCAATGTGACGAGACTCGTGATCGCAGTGTCGACGACCTCCTCCTGGACGTGCTCCCAGGTGTGGCTCTGCCCCTTCCGCGGATTGGTGGCCCAGGCACCGATCCGCGGAAGGGGCCGACTCGCCCACCTCCTCAGTGAGTCTGAGGACCTGCAGGGTCCACTGCTGCTCAGCGGAAATCCCGCGCGCGGTATCAAGGCGGGTGAAGAGATCGGCGAGTCGGCCGATGGTCTCCCACGGGGAGGGGCTCAAAACGGGCTCCAAGGTCTTGGGTCCGGCGCGCGTAGCGCGCCGGTGATCCGGTTTGTGGTCATTGCGCGCTTCAGCTGGTCAGTTCCGGCAGCATGCCGGGCACGAAGCCGGTGGAGAGGCGAGTGAAGTACTCGGTCCGGATGAGCGGCTCGCGGTCGACGGGAGCGAGACGGGAGAGGATGCCGGGCAAAGGGCGTTCCCTGGCGACCTGGCTCCTGTGGGCGAGGATGGCTCTCCACTTCTGGTCGAGATGACTGCCCACGTCGACCGCCGTGGTGACCTGCTCGTCCGGGACGCTCAGTGTTGTCTTGCCGACCCGCTTCATGAGCGCGCTCAGCGTGCCGGCACGCGAGTGCGGGTGCGTGGCCGCGTACAGGGCCTGGGCGTGCCAGGGCGGTCCCGCGTCCGGGTAGCGGTGTTCGAGGCCGACGGCGTGGAAGGCGAGGACGGTCGCCTGGTGGGTGCGGACGTGATCAGGATGCCCGGTCAGCTGACCGTACGCGTCGTGGGTGATCAGGACCTGCGGGCGTACCGCCCTGATGTGCGCGACGATCGCCTCGACCAGCTCGTCGATCGGCGCGTCGCACAGTCGTGGCCGACCCGGGGACGACTTGGGGACTCGCGCATCGGCGTAGCCGAGCATCCGCGGTTCCCCGGCGCCCAGAACGGTCAACGCATCGGCCAGCTCCGTGGCTCGATGGGTGCCAGTGGCCCACGTCGCAGTGACGACGGCCGTCTCCGCTCCTGCGGCGGCGTGCTGCGCCAGGACGCCTCCTGCCAGCAGCGCTTCGTCGTCGGGGTGGCCGAAGACGGCGAGAAGTGAAGGGCGGGATGGTCGGGCCATGACGGGGCTCCTTTCCTGAGGTGGTGGCCGCCGGGCTAGGCGAGGCGGGTGTTGTAGGGCTGGAAGTCGGCCGGTGGGTGGTCGAGGGGGAGGTCCTGATTCCACGCCGTCAGGCACTGGCTGCTCGGCACGAAGAGGGGCTGGGGCAGTGCGTCGAGGCTCCAGAACCGCCACGAGCCGATCGTTCTCTCCAGCTCCCGTGGGGTGCCGGACCAGCGGGTGATCAGCGCGGGCACCGTGAGCCGGAGGACTCCGCCCACATGGTCGAGAAGAGTGCCGAGCACCTGCACGTCAGTCGGCTTCGCGATCAGTCCGGTTTCCTCGGCGAGCTCTCGGATCACGGCCTCGACGAACGTCTCGCCGGGCTCCAGCGATCCGCCGGGCACTTCCCACGTGCCGAGCCGGTGGCGCCCCAACAGAACACCGTCCGGGCCGTGCACGATGATGCCGACCCCCAGCGCCGCGTGGGGCGCGGGCGGCGCCGACGTCCGGGCCCGGCTGCGGATCCGTTCCGGGCGGCGAGCCGCGTACAGCCGGTACGACAGCGGCTGGCCGGCCTGCGGGGAGTCGATCGTCGTGACCGTCTCCATGACGAGGCCGTGGTCGACGAGGAGGTCCTCCCACAGCTGCGGTTCGAGGACCCACATGGGCAGCTGGTGCTCGGTGTCCGCACCAGGGAGCCGCAGGATCTCGGGGCGGGCGGTGACGGCGTTGGAGGGGCCGTCGCCGTTCGAGTTGGTGTGCAGCGCGCTGAACAGAAGCCGCCCACCGGGCCTGAGGCTGTTGGCCAGGGCGGGCAGAAGGCGGTGCGGATCCAGGAAAGGGACGCCGCTGACGGAGTAGATCAGATCGTAGGGGTCGGCTTCCTGCAGGTGGTCTACGGTGTCGGCGCACACCAGGCGAAGGCCGGCGGTGTCGGGGTAGCGGGCGAGGGCACGCTGGTGCTGGGTGGGGGAGGCGTCGACAGCGGTGACGTCGGCGCCGAGGGCGGCCAAGTGTGCGGCGTGCCGGCCGACGCCGGCTCCCAGGTCCAGGACGCGTAGGCCGGCGACCTCGCCGAGCACCTCGATGCCGGGCCCGGCCTGCGGGATATCCCAGGCCCACGTGTCCAGCTCCGGCAGATCGAACGAGCGGCCGAGCTGATGGCGGCCATAGAGATTCCAGATCTCGCCGATGTCCTTCTCAATGTCCAGCACGAGGGACTTCCTTCCGTTCGCGGGCGGATGATCAGGGGCGCAGGGCATAGCAGCGCAGGACGTCGAGGTCGGCGGTCCGCGCGACGGACCAGCCGGTCGCGAGCAGCTCGGCGTCCGTCGGCGGGATGCCGAGTCCGAGGAGAGCCGGGTCGGTGGTCGTGCGGCGGCCGGCGATCTCGGTGACGACCCAGAACGTGCCGCCAGGCGCGAGCAGGCTGCGGACCCGGCCGAGGAAACCGGGCTTGTCGTCCATCCACCGGTAGACCAGACGACAGGTGATGAGGGCGTATGCCGGATCCGGCAGGGTGTCGAGGTCGCCCGTGGCGATGTCCAGGCACTGCCACGTCGGTCCGGGGCCGGAGCCCTGGGCGGCGGCGAGCGTGATGGCGCTGGGGGAGCAGTCGATGCCGGTCGTGCGGTAGCCGAGCTCGTGGTGGAGGTGGCGGGCGAGCCCGCCGTCGCCGCTGCCGATGTCGAGGGCGGGGCGGCCCTCGCCAGGGCCGAGGTGTTCTGCCATCAGCTGTTTCTCGGCCTCGCACAGCTGCCGGTAGCGGCGGCCGTCGGCCCAGAGCAGCTCCCAGTAGGCCGCGTTCGCGGTTGATGTGGTGGCGGTCACAAGGTTCCCTCTCGGGCGGACGGCACGGCCGCAGGGGCGGGCAGGATGGGCATGGTTCGCAGAGCGCATACGGGAGAGGCTGTGCGGCAGGGGCGGGACGGACAGCGGCGTCAGCGGTCCTGGGAAAGTTCCAGGAGTTCGGCGAAAGTCCCGCCGCCGTGGGCGAGGTCGTCGTACCGGCCCTGCTCGGTGATCCGGCCGTGCTCCATCACGATGATGTGGTCGGCGATCTTGGTGTTCTCCAGGCGGTGGGTGACGACGATGGTGATGCGGTCGGCGGCGATGGCCTTGATCTGCTCGAAGATCTGGTGCTCGCCCCGGGGGTCCATCTGGGAGGTGGGCTCGTCGAGGATCAGCAGTTCGGGCCGGCGGTACAGGGCCCTGGAACACGCGATGCGCTGCCACTGACCGCCAGACAGCTCCGTGCCGCCCCACAGGTCCCGGGCGAGGAGGGTGTCGAGGCCGGCGGGTAGGTCTTCGATGGCGTCGAGCAGCCCGACCGCGTCGACGGCCTCCCACACCGGGGCGTCGTCGCCGCTACGAGGCTGGCCGAGGGTCACGTTCTCGCGGACGCGCAGCGGCCACTGCGCGAAGATCTGCGGCACCAGGCCGGTCAGGCGCCAGACCGAGGCCGGGTCGGCGTCGGCGAGGTCGGTGCCGTTCCACGAGACCGTGCCCTTGTCCGCCAGGTAAATGCCGGTCAGCAGCCGCGTCAGGGTGCTCTTCCCGGACCCGTTCGCCCCGACGATCGCAAGGATCTGACCGCGCCGCAGGGTCAGCGAGACGCCGTCGACGGCGGGCTTGTCCTTGCCCGGGTACCGGTAGACGACTTCTTCCAGACGGATCTCGTCTACCGGCGCGGCCAGACGGCAAGGACCCCGCTGGGGCGCGCGGTCGACGGCCTCGTCGAGGAAGCTCTGCATGTCACCGAGGTACAGGCTGGTGTGGAAGACTGCGGCACCGCCGGTGACGACCCGGGTCAAGGCGGCGAGCATGGTCTGCACCGCGATCACGGCCGTCGCGGCGACCGCGAGGTCGATCCGGCCGGAGACCGCCAGCCAGGCCAGTGCACCCCACGTCGCCGCAAGGCAGATGCCGCCGGCGAGCGCGGACAGGAGAGCGATCCGCAGGGTTCGTGGCGCGGCGGCCAGGGTGCGCCGATCACACCGGTCCGATAGGGCCCGGTACCAGTAGACGAGATAGTCGACCATGGAGTTCGCACGGACCTCGTCGCTGTACTTGGATTCGGTGGCCCACCAGCGCATCATCCCGCGTACGTTGCGATCGGCGATGTTGCCGTAGTGGATCTCGTAGTCCACCCGCGCGCTCAGCACGGCCCCGATCCCGGCCGGTAGCACGGCGAGCAGCAGCAGCGGCAGCATCAGTGGGTTCAGCAATGACAGAACACCCCCGGCGGTGACCAGGCGGATCACCGCCGATACGAACTGCTGCGCGTCGGCCACCATCACATGGGTGCGCATCACCCCCATCTCAGCCGCCTCACGCCGGTCGGAGAAACCGTCCTCCGCGTACGCAGCCGCCTCCACCCGGCACACCGCCTCGACCAGCGCCGAGTCCATCTCCGTCGTCAGACGTGGCGTGATCCGCCGCCCCGCGTACGAGGCCACCGCCCCCGCCGCCCGAGCCATAGCGGCGGCGACCGTCACCACGAGCAGCGCCGGCAGGGCACCCCGCAGGCGGTCTCCGGCGGGCCCGGCTCCGAGCACGGGTTCCATGGCGCGGGCGGTGGCCGTCAGCAGGACGGCGGCCGAGACGCCGGTGACCAGCTGGCAGCCGAGAAGCAGCTGCACGGCCCGCCGGTCGATCTGCCACGACAGCCGCGCGATCCGGCCCAGGACGGCGGGGATCTGCGCGCACATCCGCCGGAAGGACACCTCGGCGAGGGGGTTGATGGAGTACTGCCCGGTGTAGGTGATCTCCGCCGGCGGCGGCGGTGTGGTCTTGCGCTGATCGTTCACGGGAGTCGAGGTCAACGGCGGTTCCTCCTGGACGGTCGCGTGGGGCGGTCGGGTAGCTCAACGACCACGCCGGGATATCGAACTGGTGTCTTTCGGTCTCAGTGGGATCCCCGAGATTCGGCGCGTGTCGGAGCGTGGACAGTGCATCGACCCGCCTGCAGCAACAGGGCTACTGAGGAAGGAGGTTGGCCGAAACGCCGCCAGCGAGCGCTTCGGCGTGAGGATGGGCGCGCTGGCGTACTGCGAATCCCGTGCGACTTGTAGAGTGCGAGCCTTCCCGCCCCGTACGCCTTCGCTGGAGTTGACTTGTGGCGATCACGGACACCGACATCTCGGACGCCCTCGGTGCCCATCTGCAGCACTACCCGGACGAGGCTGAGCAGCTGTCTGAGCCTCTGCGTCTCTTGGGGCAAGGCCAGGGCTTCGCCTCCCGGTTCACCTTCCCCTTGCATGTGACCGTCGGTGCCCTGCTTGTCCGCAGAGGCGCCGAGATCCTGCTCGTCGAGCACCGCGCCTACGGAATCACCTTGCAGCCGGGCGGCCACGTCGAGCCGACCGATGCCACGCTGGTCGAGGCGGCAGCGCGCGAGCTGGCGGAGGAGACCGGTATGGACCCCAGCCAGGTCTCTGCCGCCTCGCCGGCTCCCGTTTACGTCGAGTACGGCTTGGTGCCCGCCCGGCCTCAGAAGGGTGAGCCGGAGCACTTCCACCTGGACCTCGGCTTCGCCTTCACCACGGTCCGCGGCGGGGTGGGGCGTCTGCAGGAGTCCGAGGTGACAGGCGCTGGTTGGTACCCGCTCGATGTCGCCGAACGCCTTGTCGGAAGCCGTATCGCCCGAGCGATCTGCGCGCCGACGCAGGTCAACTGACTTAGAGGCGGCGCGCGGGGACGCTGCGCCCGTCGTGCGCTGCCAGTCCTTGGGGTGCGACGCATCACCCGATCGGGCATGGATTAAGGCGAGCTCGAAGGCGAGCCGGTCCATCAAGCGCGCCAGTAACACCCCTTTGTGTACCTTGAGTTTGCCTGCACCCGGCTGGTCCGGTTGATTCCCAGGGTGTGGTGAGACGCGCCCTGCAGGCCGGCGCGCGACTCGCCCGACGAAAACAGAAAGTGACCGACTGTGACGACTGGTCATGCTGCTGTCTCTGACTTCTACTGCCACCAGGCGCTGTCCGGTCTGGTGCCGATCGAGATCGTCGCGGAGACGGACCGGGCTCTCGCCTTCCACCACACCAACCCCGCGCACCCGGTGCACATCGTGGTGATCCCCAAAGAACACGTGCCGTCGCTGACGGACCTGGGCCACGCCGACGCGAGCCTGCTGACGGAGGTCGTCGGGCTGGTGCGCGAGGTGGCCGCGGGGGTCGAGAAGGAGCACGGGTCGTGCTCGGTGACCACGAACCTCGGGCTGTACCAGGAGTCCAAGCACATGCCCTGGCACGTGGTCTTCCGGGGCGAGAGCACCAAGCAGATCCTCGACACCTACGGTCATCACGACGGCTGAGACCAGCCTCGCCGACGTCGGGAGGTTCGCGCGTCCACCGCGATCCACGCGTCTCACGCCGCGTCGGCGTGCACGTGGTCTCGGCTTGCCTTCGGAAGGCGCGCACCGGTTAACGGGGCGAGAGTCTCGCACGCCTTCGCCGGCGAGCCCATCCGGCGAGCCGGTCATCGTCCGGGACAAAACGGCACCGGTCCGGTCGCTGCGTGGCGTACGCAGCCGGCCGTCACCAGGGTCGGCCGGGCGGCGACGGCGCCCCGGAGGAAGCTCAGCTTGGAGTGGAAGGTGTGCTCGACCGCCCAACCACGGCTGGCGACGTAGTTTCGGAGCCAGCCGTTGATGCGCTCCATCTCGCCGAGGACTTCGTCCTGGTCCTGGGCGAGGACCCCCCGCGTGCGCAGGTACTCCAGCTCGCACTGCGAGAGGATCACCGTGGGGTCCGCGAGGAGAGCGCAGCGGTCGAGGAAGATTCCGTAGACGTGACCGGTGCGCATCGACTCACACTGGATGTCGTAGCGGACACGCTCGAAGGGCGGCATAGCCCGTACCTGAAGGCCCAGTTCGCTACGTAGGTAAGCCTCGAAGCTGTCGGAGGTGACGTTGATGCCGTACACCAGCTCTTCTCGGCGGGCGAAGGTGTCCTTGGCGAACCACTTCCGCTTGAGCACGTAGCCGGCTGTGACCGTGGGAACGAAGGAGGCGTAGCCGACCTCCGGATCGGGGCCGGTGACCTCGAAGAGGTAGTTCTCGGTGTGGTGGATCTGGAATTCCTCCCGGTACTCCGGCCGGCAACCCTCCAGCTCACCGTCGCGCAGCGCCTTGAGGAGTTCCATGGAGGCGGCCCAGATGTCGGGCGTCGGGTCGAGGGTGTACTTGTACTCCAGCTCGGTGCCTTCAAAGTGCTTGCGGAAGTATCGGCGGTGGTTGTTGAGTGCCGTGCTCGACACGTGGTGCGCGGCCAGGACCGGGTCGAGCCAGTGAAGGGCCTGAACCGGTCCGCGGCCGATCGGCTCGCTGGTGGTGCGCACGAAGCAGGCATCCTCGGGGTGGAACCGGATCTGCGCGTAGGCGTGGTAGCCATCGGGGTATTCGGCCAGGTAGCACAGGGGTACCAGGCTCGCGGCGGCCTCGGCACCGATCAGCCCGCGCAGGGCAGTGCCGGCGATGGCGTCGGGGAACAGGTCCTCACCGTTGATCCGGGCCGAGCCGATCCGGATGCCGTCGCTGCGGAGCGCTTCGGCGGAACATGTTCCGAGCGTGTCCCAGCGGATGATCACGGTGGTGCTCGGCCGGCTCACCTCCTGCGGGGTGACCCGGACGAGGACGAGGGGCTCGATTGCCCGACGTGGCAGGGTGCGGTTGAGGAGATGGACGCCGCCGAGGACCACCCATGCTCCTGACGCCGTCGTGCTGGTGTTCATGTCCTGCCTTCCTTTCGTGAAGCGGGCACCGCGCTTGCCGCCTCGCTGCCTTTGCGACACAGGGCCCCTGGTCAGGCACGGTCGTCTGTTCGGCGGGCCAGTCCTGCGCCGCACGGGTGGGGTGTCGGCCTAGGGTGGTGCGGGTGAGTCTTGGTGAAGCTGTTCAGGTGGTCGTGGACGAGGCTGTTGCGGATGCCGGTCTTGCCGCGCTGGAGTTCGACGGGGCGCGGGCCTGGCTGGAGGAAGCACGCCGGCGCCGGATGGAGCCGTTGGCGGCCGAGGTGTGGGTGACCGATCCCGCCTTCGAGTACGTGCTGCTGGTCAAGCACCGTGTCCGCGGATGGGTGCCGCCCGGCGGCAAGGCAGAGCCGGGGGAGACGCCGCGTGCGGCAGCCGTCCGTGAGCTGCTGGAGGAGACCGGCCTGCGGGCCGAGCTGCTGGCCGAGCCCGCTGCCGTGGCGGTGCGGTCCTACCGGTCCGACTGGTCCCCGACGCTGGGCCTGTCCTACGCCGCGATAGTCGACCGCGAAGTATCGCTCGCGGCGGAGCCGGGGCAGCCGGCGGCGTGGTTCCGCCTGGACGAGGAGTGGGAGAGCGTGTTCCCCGACGACCGCGACCGCATCCGTACGCACGCCCGGCGCCTGGCCACCTCGGCGGCTCGCGCCCGCTGACCGGATGGTTCGGCGGGCGTTCACAGGACGGTGTCAATCCGGGCGAGGGCGGACGGCGGCAGAGTGATCAGCTGGAGGGCATGCAGGAAGTGGCACCACACCGGGGCCAGGCCGGGACGGCTTTCGAACTCGGTCCTGGTTAGGCGGCCTTCGGCGTAGTCGACGGTGCGCAGCGCGGTGTGCTGGAGCTGCTCGGGACGGACCCACCGAGGGGCCCGTACCTCCCTGGCCGAGAAACGCAGAGTTCCGCGGACCTCGGCCTGGAAGATCCACCACTGGTGCCCGACCGGGCCGCTGGGCGTGCGCCGGCAGTGGTTGGAGCGCCACTGGGTCAGCAGCGGGTGCAGGCGGGTAACGGTGAGCCCGACCTCTTCGGCCACCTCGTTGCGGGCGGCCTGTTCGGGGCTGCCGTGCTGGTCGATGTGGCCGGCGACCGGTGCGAGACCGGCCGGCGGCGTCGCCCGCTCGAACACCAGCAGCCCCTCCGGTCCGGGAACCAGCACCCCGACGCTGGTGTGGTCGCAGGGGTTCTCGGTGGTAACGGGGGAAGAGCCGGCCATGCTCATGGCGTGTCCACGGGCCGCTGGGCGACGGCGACGAGCCAGCTCGTCACGGTCGGGGTGTCGGGCGTGGTCAGGGAGTAGGCCGCGTCCAGGATCTCCATCCGCTGGGCGTGGGTGAACCCGCCGCCTGCCGGACGGGCGAACACGGGAATGGACAGCCACGCCTTCTTCTCCGCCATAGTGCCGTGCTGGGCGGTGACCTCTGTCTCGATGAGGGCCAGTCCGGCGGCGGCCAGCTCGGTGGTTACCGTCTCCAGCGGCAGTTTCGGTGCCGTATCCGTGGCCTTCGGCGGAGGGGTGTAGCCGTGATCGCGGGCGGCGACCAGATGGATGAGGGTGTTCAGCGACGGGCCGGTACGGATGGTGTGCTCGTCGGGGTGGTGCACGCCCGCGAAGCCGCCGCCGATGTTGAAGACGAACCGGCCGCCCGGGCGCAGGACGCGGGCGACGGCGGCGAAGACCGCCGCGACGTCGGCCTTCCAGATCGCCGAGTTGCACACCACCGCGTCCACGCCGCCGGCCGGGACGTGTGCGGCGAGCTGCTCGGCCGGGGCGGTGATCCAGGACAGCCGGGGATCGGACAGGGAGCGTCGGCCGACACGCTGCATCGCGCCGGCGCTGTCCACGGAAACGACCCGGGCCCGGTCCGGGACCAGGCCGAGAATCGCGCGTGCGGTCGCACCCGCCCCGCCGCACAGGTCCACCACCAGATCGGCGTCGGCCAGCCCGGCTCTGCCGGCGAGGTCGAGGCTGGTGACGTTGTACATCGGGTGGGTGCGGGTGAAGGCTTCGTACGCCTCGGCGGTGGCGTTCTCGTCCCAGCCGGTCAGGGCGTCCTGGGGTGCCATGGTGGAGAGGTCCTCGCTTCACGGATCGGGGCCGCGGCCGGGGCCGGACCAGAGGCTTGAAGGGTCAGAAGAGAGCGGACTGCACCGCGGCGGCGGGGGAGGAGAACTGCGGCCCGAGGGTGATGCGGTGGCCCTTGAGGACGCCGAGGTCGAGCAGGTAGGGCAGGTCGTCACCGTCGAGCGTGGCCAGGCCCTGGGAGCCAACGCAGGCGAGCACCGTCAGGCCGTGCTCGCCCTCGCGCAGGTCGTGCGGGTACAGGGCACGCTCGGTGACGGGGGCACGGAGCAGGTCGCCTTCGGCGGGTGGCGCCCACGGCTCCAGCAGGGCCGGAATGCTCATCTCGGACAGGGCTTCGGCCGCCCGGTCGAGGTGCTGCTGGTGGGCGGCGCGGACGGGGGCGAGGTCGCGCAGAGCCGCCAGAGCCTTCAGTTTGGCCGCGGCCCGAACGGTCTGCGTCAGGTCCAGGCGCCGGGAGAGAGCGTCCTCGACGAACCGCACCGTGCGCCCGTCGGGGCTCTTGGCCAGGTAGGTTGCCGCCAGGGCCCCCTGCTCGTCGAGGCGGGAGCGCTTTCGGGGTTCGGCTGCGGTGCCGACCTTGGTGGTGCCGTCGGCGAACGTCGCCAGGTAGAGCCAGTGCGGCTGAGCCATGTAGGCGGCCAGGGCGCCGGGGACGTGGCCCCCGGAGTGGAACTGGTGGGCGAAGCGGAATTCGTCCCGCGCGGTGCAGGCGGCGCACTGGCCGCCGGTCTCGGCCGGGGCCTGGTCGGGGCAGGCGACGGCTTCGACGCGGACGCGGTCGGCGAACCGGTACCGGCCGGTGCACCACCGGCCGGCACCGTTCACCTGGTAGGCCAGACGCCCGCCCACGACCTGGGCGTGAAGCAGGGGTTCGCCGGGCGGCGGGGCGAGCAGGAGACAGGGGGCTCCGTTCGCCCAGGTGATGCCGTGGCATACGTACGTCCCGCTGGTGGGCAGGCTCTGGTCCATGGTGGTTCCTCGCCGATCAGTGCGTGGGGTGGGTCAGGCGGTCAGGTTCAGGCGGTCAGCCAGGTTGCCGGCGGCCGTCTTGAAGACCTCGTCCCGGTCCAGGCCCGCGACGTCGAGCCACAGCCAGTCGCTGCAGGACGCCTGTTCGCGCATCTGGTTCAGGACGGTGTCCTGGTAGCGGATGAAGTCCTCGTCTCCGTCGCCGGAGTGGCCGGTCTCCAGAGAGGTGAACGAGCCCTTGCGGGCGAGGGCTTCGCGGGCGCCGATGTTCAGGAAGAACACCAGGTCGGGTTCGGTCAGATGGGCGAAGACCTGTTCGGCGAGGCGGGCGGGGACCTCGGGGTTGACCACGTAGCGGGCGAGGATCTTGTGGTGGGCGTTGTCGAGGACCACGTGGGTGCCGGCAGCGAGCGCGGGCCGGATCACGAGTCGGTCCTGCAGGGTGTACCAGGAGGCCAGGGCCAGCAGCCAGTAGTGGTCGCCGCACGCCTGGGCGACGTGGGCGTCGCGCCGGTAGACCAGCTGGTTGAGGTGGTCGAGGTAGGCGGACAGCTCCGGGTCCGCCGGGATGCCGGTGGTGTGCTTGCCGACGAGGATCGCCTCGTGGCTGGCGTCGGTCAGGGCCTGGTGCAGGCGGGTGGCGAGGGTGGACTTGCCGGCTCCGTCGCCGCCGACGAAGGTGATCAGCCGCCCGGGCTCAGGGGCGGACGTCGTGCTGGTCGTCATCGGGTTCCTTCCCCGGAGCGGGCCGGAGTGCCGGCCAGGCGGTGGGTGATGATGGTGCGGATCCGGTCGATGAGGACGGCTCGTCGCCGCAGGACGTCGTCGTGCCGCTCGTTGGACAGGTCGGCGGGGTAGTGCGCGGTGAGGTTGTTGGAGATGACGTGCAGGTATCCGAACCGGATCCCTGCCGTGTGGGCGGCTGCCCCCATCGGGCCGATCTCCGGGTCGACGAAGGCGTACGAGGGCATGTGCCGGGCCAGCCAGTCGGTGTCCTCCAGCAGGATCGAGGGCGAGGAAACGTGCAGGCCGCTCTGCACGCCGCCCTGGGCGGCGGCGAAGTCGCCGAAGAAGTCGTCCCAGGTCACCAGCGACCCCCGCAGCAGGCTGGTGTTGCCCGTCGCCAGCCAGGTGTTCGGCTCGATCCCGGGGGCCAGCGAGCCGACCTTGCCGATGTAGACGACGTCGCCGGCGCCGAGCTGGGCCAGCCGTGCGACGACCCGTCCGGCGACGTCGCCCCAGATGCTGTGGAGGAACCCGAGGTAGACCACGCGCCGTCCGGCTATCTCCGCGCGCTGCCAGGCGTAGCCGGGCCCCCGCATCCACACCCCGTTCGTGGGGGCGAGGTGCTGAAGGCCCCAGCCGACGATCACCAGATCGCCGTCCAGGTCCAGATCGAGCGTGTCGAAAGCGGAACGGCACTGTTCCTGCCCGGGCGGCTGGTAGGTGACGATGTCCGCCGGCCGCCCTGTCAGGGCCAGATAGGTGGCGATGATCAGCGCGTAGTGCTGGACGTAGTCGGCGCCGGGGAACGCCTGGAGGACCAGGTCCCGGCCCTGTACGGTCGCGGTGGGCCGCTCGATGTTGAACAGCTTCCCGGTTTTCTCGTATCGGGAGACCACCGCGGTGCGGTCGTAGCCGCCCACCACGCGGATGCTGTCCCAGTCCTTTTCCTGGATGAGGTCGTGGACCTTGATCTCCAGGTAACGAAGCAGACGGCTGGGGCTCATGGTGTGCCCGTGGAAGTCGACCGGGCTCGCGTGCAGCAGCCCGGGGGCGGGAGCGGCGATCAGCGACGTCATCGGTTCTCCTCGGCGATCGTGACACTGCTGCCGGCCGCGGTACGGACGACGGCGATGTTCCGCCGGATCAGGTCGAAGCGGTTCGGGAGGATCGGGCCGAGGTTCTCGATGCGGGGCGTGGAGGGCTTCTCGTAGGGGCCTTCGAGTCGCAGGGCGATGCCCATCGCGCCGAGGATGACCGGCGCTGCGCCGTCCACGGAGGAGATCCACTCGTGCTCGCGCTGCTCGATGAGTTCCAGGTGCCCGGTCCGGCCCAGACCCAGCAGCCGGTAGACGATCAGGTCGTCGACCAGACCGTGCTCTTCCAGGTAGGCGGTCGCCAGCCAGCGGGTGCGGCACAGCTGCCCGTCCGGATCCGGACGGCGCGAGGCCGGCAGGGCGATGGCCCCGGCCCAGCCGCTGTTCACGAACGCGTCGTAGGTCCGCCGCCACTCCTCGTCGTCCGAGGCGTGCAGGACCGCGCACAGCCGGAAGGTGTCACCAGACAGCTCCCGGATCTCGCGCGCGGCCTGCTCGCTGGCCTTCAAGGTGGCGGCCGCGTCCCGCATGACGTCCGGCAGGATGATCTCCCGCGCCGACACCGCGAGCGCGGCCCGGACGAGGTCGGCGGCGGGCAGGGCGTAGCCGAGGTCGAAGAGTCCGTTGTCGACGATGATCTCGGCGCCGCGTACAGCCTCCCGGGCGAAGAAGTCCCGGTAGGAGAGGTCCGTCAGGACCCGCTGGGCGGCGACGTGGTGGACCCGTGCGGGCTCCTGGGCGACGAAGGCACGGAGGTAGGCGGGCGGGGCGATCACGGAGAAGTCGATGCTCTTGGCCATCACCGCCCTCCCCACTGCCCGGCGGCGATGGTGAGGAACTCCTGGGAGAGAACCGGGTCGGTGCGGAAACGACCGCCCCGATGCACCGTCGTGGTGCGGGCGTCCTCCATCCGCACGCCGCGCATGCTCATGCACAGGTGCACCCCGCGCACGGTGACCGCGACGTCCTCGCGGCCGAGGACGCCGACGAGGTGCTCGGCGACCTGGCGGGTGAAGCGTTCCTGGACCTGCAGCCGTCCGGCGGCGAACTGGGCGAGGCGGCCGAACTTCGACAGGCCCACCACTTCGCCGTCTGCCACGTAGCCGGCCGCCACCTGCAGGTTCATGGGGAGCATGTGATGCTCGCAGAGGGACCACACGCTCATGCCGCCCACCACGACCAGCTGGCCGTCCAGATGGGACTCGGTGAAGTACGTGAGCGCGGGGGCGTCGGCCGGGGAGAGGAAGTCCCTCCACCAGGCCGCGACCCGCTCAGGGGTGCCGTTCAGCCCTTCGCGGGCGGGGTCCTCGCCCAGCTCGACCAGGAGGTCGCCGATCAGGGCAGCGACCCGGCTGGTGTCCACGCGCGGCATGGGGCGGCTGGGTTCGGTGGTACTGGGGACCATCGTGGTGGCGCTCGTCATGGGTGTCGTCTCGCTTCCGGGGACGGTGGAGAAGAGCAGATGAGTGGGGTGCACGGTCAGCGGCCTCGGGCGTCGGCGAAGGCGAGCACGTGCAGGCGCGTGGTGAAGTACCAGTGACGCGTCGCGACCGCGTCCGCGAGCTCCCGGGCCGTCGCGGTGATGGCCTCCGCGGTGGTGCCCTCGGGCATCACCCACACCGGCGCGAGACCGTGCCGGTTCACCAGCTCGGCGATCCGGTCGACGTCGGCGACGGAGGAGGCGACGAACTTGAACGCGGCCCGCCCGGATTCGGCGAGCGCCCGCAGGACGGACGGCACGATGCTCTTGGCCTCGTCCATCCCGAAGCTCGCCAGCTTCGGCGATACGTTGAACCGGACACCGGCGACCAGCAGCGCGGGGTCGGGCACGACTGTGCCGTTGGTCTCGAACTCGACCCGCCGGCCTTCATCCAGCAATCGCCGCACCAGGGGAATCAGGTTCCGCTGCTGGAGCAGCGGCTCTCCGCCCGTGATGACCACGAGCTCGACCGGCGACTGGAGCACCCACGCCAGGAGGTCCGGCACGGACTCGCGCGTCGAGACCTCCGTTGGGTTGAACTGGCTCCAGTCCCACGTCTCCTTCGTGTCGCAGGACGCGCAGGTCAAGTTGCAGCGGGACAGCCGGATGAAGATCGCCGGGTGGCCGCAGCTCGGCCCCTCGCCCTGGAACGTGGGCACCTCGACACCGAAGCGCTCGGCGACGATCAGCTGCCCCACAGGGCCGCCCACGGTTGCCGCGGCGCCGGTCACGAGGCCACCTCGAACCGGGCCCAGCTCCGCTGGGTCTCGCGGACGCGGACGGCGGCCAGCTGCCCGGCGATCCCCGGCGGCATGTTCGCGAGGAACCAGCCCGCCAGGTACTGCGCCAGCAGCTCGGACGTCGGCTCGAAGTCGAAGACCTCGTGCAGGTTGCGGTGGTCGAGCTCGCTGTCGAGGTACCGCTTGAACGGGCTGAGGTCACCGAAGTCCGTCACGAATCCCGGCCCCTGGAGGGAGGCCGCAGAGAGCACGACCTCGACCTGGTAGGTGTGGCCGTGCTGCCTGCTGCACTTGTGCTCGGGCGGGAGGCTGGCGAGGCGGTGACCGGCCTCGAAGTCGAACGTCTTGCCGATCGTGAACCTGCCGGAAGGCAGGGGAACAGGGGCGGTCTCCACGGGAGTCCCTTTCTCGTGACGGAGGGAGCGAGGGCATCTGCGGCCCTCTTCGGCGCCTCGCTCGGGAGTCGCCAGTACCGGTACGGATTCCTGGGGCGCCGGCGGTCCCCGCGCGGCCGGCGAACGCGTCCCGACGAGTGCGTCCCGCACGATCCGCCTGCGGCCATGGGCTGGTCCGGCGCAGTGGTGTCGCTCAGGGCAGTTGGAGCGCTGGCTCCTACGATGCGCCTCGTGCTGAGGGGCAGTCATTGAGCGTGTGCTGTAGGAACATTGACTGCTGCGGTCAATGCCCGTCGGCATCCTGAGTGGTGTGGGCGTGGCAGGGCGACGAGGGGGCGGACGGTGGGGAAGGTATCGCGAGCGCGGCGGGCGGAGATCCAGCGGGAAGCTACCCGGCTGCGGGCACAGTGCCAGCGAGACGGCGACAGCCAGGAGCGGACCGTCACCGTGCTCCGGGCCGCGATTCCCGAACTCACGGCGCTGGAAGCGTGGCGCCTGGCTCTGGGATGGTCCCGAGCACAGGCGATCCGCGAGGTCGCTCAGGTCTACCTGGCGGACGACCTGCTGCCGCCGGCCCTGTCGCAGGCTCTGCTGTGCCGGTACGAGCACGGGCAGGCACAGCCCGGCGACGAGTACCGGATCATGATCTCCCGGGCGTACGGGGCACGCCCGGACCAGCTCGGGCTCGCCACGAACCATCTGTGGTGCAGTACGTGCGCGGCTCCGTTGCCGCTCGACTACGGTCGGCGGCAGCGTGAGGAACAGGGCATCGACCGAAAGGCATCCATGACGACCGAGAGCGGCCTGCCCGCCATCCGTGAATCCGTGCAGTGGGCCGTCCTGGACGCGCCCGAGGGCTCGCCGTCGCTCGTCGCCCTGGCCGAGGCCGCAGTGGAGCACTACGCCCTCAACTACAGCAAGCACCCGCCGTCCACCCTCCACGACGAGGTCCGGGCCACCCGCAACCTGCTGTCCACCGTGGTCGCCGCAGCCGACCGGGACACCGCCCGCGGCCTGCGTCGGCAAGTCGGCTGGCTCTCCGCGCTCCTTGGAAATCTCGCCTACCACCTCGACGACCGTGCCGGCGCCCGCGCTCACCTGACCCTGGCGGGAGCCATCGGCAAGTCCACCGGCGAGACGGCACTCACCGCCTGGTCCAGCGGAGCCCTGGCCATGGTCGCCACCTCCCGACGCGACTGGGACCACGCCCGCGGACACGCCGAGCACGGCCTCCAGCACGCCCCCGCCGGCCTGCGCCGGGCCCAGCTCCTGGGCTGGGCCCTGCTGCCGACGCTTGCCGCACTGGGGGACGCCTCCCGAGCGGACGACGTCGTCAGCGAGAGCGACGAGATCATGCGGACGGCCGTCGAAATCCCGGGCCGCTTCGGATACGACCGTGCCGAGCACCGTCTCCATGTCGCCGAGGCCCACCTCACCCTGGAGCGCTACGACCGGGCCGCCGGCGTAGCCCGCACATCCATTGCGGCAGCCCCCGAGCACACCCCGGGATGGGTTGCGGCCACTCTCGTGCTTGCCCTCGCCGAAGCCCACGACGCTCCCGAGGCAGCAGTCGGCCGCGCGCTGAACGTCCTGGACCTCATTCCGCCCGCGAGGCTGCGAGCCACTGCTCGCAGCCGTTTTGCCCGCCTTACCCGAATCCTCGACCCGGCAACGAGCAGTGCGGGCGCCGAACTGGCTGAGCGCCTGCGCGCCCTGCCCGCTCCGGTCCGGACGGACGGCACTGCCGCGTAGATGTCTGGCGTACGCGGCCCCCTGCCGCCGGAGGGAACGGCCCCGGGGCAGCACCGGGCTGGTCGGCTGGATCAGCGGGACGATGATCTGCGCGCGGATGCCCTGGGCGCGGTGGCGGTCGGCCAGGAGAGACCCGTCAGCGGCCATCGCGTAGCTCCGGGCCGGGTGTTGAGGCAGACGTTGCCGGGTGCAGGTCGGCCATGGCCAGGACCATCTCTGCCTGGTAGCCGGCCGTACGCGACAGCGGCATGGGCCGGGGCCGGAGGGCTTTTTCCGCCCGGTGGCACCAGGCGATGAGGACGGCCTCGGTTTTCGCTCGCAGGGCCTGGAGCTGTTCGTGGTCCGGGGCGGCGGCGAGGAGCTGGTCGGCGTGCCGCAGGAGCATGCCCGCGGCGCGCGCCGGGACGAGGAGGACGAGGTCCTGGTCTCGGCCGGCATCGGGGTTCTCCTGGATCTGGCGGATCATCAGGGGGGTGATCGAGCGGACCTCCTTCGCGGAGGCCAGGAACACGGTCTCTTCTTCCGAGGCCGCTGTGTGTTCGGCGATGAGGTTGCCGAGGACGTGGCGCCCGTCTTCGAGGATGCCGACGGCTTCTTGAGGGGAGAGCCGGATGGGGGCGGAGTCCCACATCGGGACTTCGGGGAAGAGGCCGAGGCCGCCGTGCCGGGCGGTGTAGTGGGCGCTGCTGGATCCGGCCGGCTCCCACTCGCGGTCGTCGCCCGCGCCGTGAGAGCTGGCCGGCTCGGTGGCGGCGGGAGGCGGCAAGAGGTAGGCGCCTGGTCCGAAGGAGGTCAGTCCGATGCAGTCCGACGGGGTCTGCTCGACGCGCAGGCCGTACCGGGCCGCCAGGTCTCCCATGATCTTGGGGAGGGCGGGTTCGGCGCGGGAGGCCATCGCCCACACCCCGCCGGAGTCGCTTCCGTGGAGCGAGACGGTCAGCGCCGGCCGTACGGTGTCGATCACCCTCATGAGGGCACGGGTTTCCGGCAGGGTGGCTTTGAACGAGGGGCTGGGGAAGGCCCACTCGGGCTGGTGGCGAGCCTGGGGCCGGTACAGGCCGCGGTGGTAGTCCTCCAGCGTCGGCGGCCAGGTCTTCGTCCACCAGTTCTGGTTGGCGGCGACGCCGTCGGGGTCGGCGCATCCCACGAGGTGCCAGGAGACCTCCTCCCGTGCCTGGGGGTGCTCGGTGAGGTACCGGGCCAGGGCGGTGACCACGGTCAGACCGATCGGTTCGTTGGGGTGCGGGGCGCCGAGGACGAGGACGTGCTTGGGGCCGCCCTGGACGGTCAGCATGGTCATGGGCCTGCCCTGGCGGGAGCGGCCGATCTCGGACAGGGTGCTGAGCGTCGGGTGTTCGGCGGCGGTCTTCCGCAGCTCCTGGTCCAGTTCGTCCAGGGTGGGCGGCCGGTCGCCGATGTAGGGGGCGAGCGGGTCGGGGGTCACGCCCAGCCCTCCCCGCGCAGAGCGCCGTGGGCCGGCGGGACGTCCTGGCGGGCGGGCCCGGGCGCGTCGGGCTGGTAGCGGTTGGTGCTGGTGCTGGTGCTGGTGCTGGTGCTGGTGCTGGTGTTGGTGCCTGCCGTGGCGTTGGCCGCGTCGTGCTGCGGCTGCTCTTCGGCGTGCGGCTCCAGGTCCGGTACGGACGCGGCGGCGAGCCCGTGGGGGCTGCCGATCTCGTCGGCGATCAGGCTTCCGGTCAGGACGAGGCCGGCGGCGTTCATGCCGAGGAGCATGAGCCCGGGGACGGTTTCGAGGAGGTCGAGGGCGGACCACCCGATTCTGGTGGCGGGGGCGGGTAAGCGGGCCATGCGGATCACGGCAGCTGCTCCTTTCCGGAGGCGGTGGCGGGGGCGATGAGGTCGGGCAGGAGTTCCCAGAAGGCGGCCAGGGCGATGAGGTGCGGGTCGCTGCGGGCTCCGCACCGCTCACGCAGCTCGTCGACGCGGTCGAGGAACAGACCGGTGGGCCGAAGGTCTTCGGGGAGTTCGTCCTCCGTGGCGAGGCCGGCGAGGACGCGCAGGACGGTGAGGTCGGTCTCGGTGAGGTCCGGGGCGAGCGTCGACACCGGAGGCGGAGGGACGTGGCCGCCCGCGAGCAGGGCGGTGGCCCTGCGGGCAGCGGTCGGGGCGCCGAAGCGGCGGCCGATCGAGGTCAGGTGCCGGCGGACGATCCCGACAGGCAGGCCCAGCTCCTCGGCGATCTGTGCGTCCGACGCCCCGGTGAGCAGGAGTTGCCCGACCCGCAGCTGGGCTGAGGTGAGTGGGCGTGGCCTGGCCGGGGCGGCGGCGCGGACCGGCATCGTCGCAGCGGTCGGCGGTTCGTCCGGCGCGGGAGCGGCGCGGGCGGTCAGGAGCCGGGGGTCGCGCAGCACGCGGTGCAGGTCGGCGGGCGAGGTGGAGCCCTGGCCGGGGGGCACGGCCCAGTGGACGTCCAGGCCGCCGGTCGTGGTCAGCGGGGGGATGCCTATGGACCTGCCCTTCGGCATGACCCGCACGCCGTGGGGCCAGTCGGCCGGGAGGACGGAGTCGGACGGCAGGAGGAAGTGCCAGGTCCGCGTGGTGCGGTTGGCGAGGACGGGGCCGGTGCGCGGCCCCAGCGTGGTCAGCGCCGGGCGGGCGAGGTCGGCCGGGACGCGGATCGCGGTGAAGTCCTCGCCGCAGCGGGCAGGCAGGGTCTGGCTGCTGTCCGGCATCCAGTGGGGCATGTCCCAGCGGCTCAGGACCGGACGCGTTCGGGCCCTGGTCGTCACGACTCCGCTCCCGCCGGCTCGGCGATGCTGCAGGCTTCGAGGGCCGTGATTTCGGCGGTCGCGTCGAGGTGGGCGATATGGCTGAACGCCTGCGGGAAGTTGCCGAGCTGGCGGCCGGTGGCGGGGTCGTACTCCTCGGCGAGCAGGCCGAGCCCGTTGCGGACGGCGAGCAGGCTGGCCAGGGCGGTGCGGGCGTCGTCGGGCCGGCCGATCCGGGCGAGGGCCTCGGCCAGCCACCCGGTGCAGATCAGGAACCGGCCCTCTTCACCGGCGAATCCGTCGGGCCCGACCTCGCCGCCGTGGGTCCGGTAGCGCAGCAGGAACCCGTCGTCGGTGCCCAGCTCGCGCTGGACCGCCTCGACGGTGCCGATGAAACGCTTGTCGTCGGCGGGCAGGAAGCCGGCGAGCAGGCCGTGCAGGAGCGAGGCGTCCAGCTCCCGCGACCCGTACGACTGGGTGAAGGCGTTGCGGTCGGAGTCGTAGCCGTGCTCGCACACCTCGGCGTGGATCTTCTCGCGCAGGCCCCGGAACCGGTCCAGGGGGCCGTCGGCGTGGCCGGCCTCGATGGTGCGGACGGCACGGTCGACGGTCGCCCAGGCCATCATCTTGGAGTGGGTGAAGTGCTGTTCGGGCCCGCGCATCTCCCAGATGCCCGAGTCCGGCTGGTCCCAGACCTGCTCCAGCTCGGTGGCGAGCGTGACGACGAGCGAGCCGAAGCGCGGTGACCAGCTGCTGTCGGCCAGGGCGAGCTCGTGGAACTCGATGGCGAGTTCGCCGTAGACGTCGATCTGGAGCTGGTGCGCGGCGGCGTTGCCGATGCGGACGGGCTTCGATCCCTCGTACCCCGGCAGCCAGTCCAGTTCTCGCTCGGGCAGCTCCGTCTCGCCGCCGACGCCGAACATGATCTGCAGGCGGCCGGCGCTGCTGACGGCCTGCGCCGCCCACATCGCCCAGGCGAACGTCTCGCGCAGGTAGCCGAACCGGCGAAAGGAGCCGGCGGCGATGGCCGTGTCGCGCAGCCAGCCGAAGCGGTAGTCGAAGTTGCGGGTACCGCCGATCTCCTCGGGCAGAGAGGTCGTCGGGGCCGCCACGATCGCGCCCGTCGGAGCGTAGATGAGCCCCGCCAGGGTAAGCAGGGAGCGGACGACATCCTCGCGGTCCGGGCCGGTGTAGGTGCAGCGGGCCGCCCACTCCTCCCAGAAATCGAGGGCGAACTGCAGCAGGGCGTCGTCGACGGGGACGGGCGGCGGGCTGTCCACGCCCTCCCGCCAGGAGAGCCCGAAGGAGACCGTCTCGCCTTCGGCAACGGTGAAGTCCGATACGAGATCGGCGCCTTCGACGCGCACTCGGGCGTCGGCGTCGAGCCACAGCCGGGCGTCTTCGCCCTGGGGGAGGTCGATCGCGTGCCGCCGGTCGACGGCGGCGATCCGGGGCACGGCGCGTCCGTAGTCCGGGCGGGCCCGCAGCAGCGACCTCATGGCCACCTTGCCGGCCACGCCGGTCACGATCCGCACCAGGCGCGGGGACCCACCGCCGAGCACCATGAAGTCGCGGACGACCGCCGTTCCGGTGTCACAGACCCATGTGGTCTCAAGGACAAGGGAGTTGCCCACGTACCGGCGGCCCGAGCCAGGGACGGCGGTGCCCTCCATGAGGCAGGCGGGCGCGATCTGCCAGAAGCCGTGCTCCTCGGTGCCCAGGAGGCTCGCGAAGACGGCGGGGGAGTCGAAGCGCGGCATGCACAGCCAGACGACGGCGCCGTCCCGGCGGACCAGGGCGCTGCCCTGCTGGTCGCTCAGCAGCCCGTGGTCCTCGATCCGCGGGCCGGCGACGGGCGGGGGGCCGGCGGTGTGCTGGCGGGGGATGTAGGGGAGGGCGGTCACGCGGCCACCGCCGTCGTGGGGCGGTGCGGGGCGATGATCCGGCCGTCGGGCAGCAGTTCGCCGGTGTCCTCGAAGAGCAGGACGCCGTTGCACAGCAGGGTCCAGCCCTGCTCGGGGTGGCTCGCGAAGGGCTTGGCCGCCTCCCGGTCGGCGGAGTCGGCGGTGGGGCAGACGGGTTGGTGCTGGCACATGAGGCAGTCCTTGAACGAGAGGAAGGGGACAGAGGGAGCGAGACCGGACGCGGCCGGGGGTCAGGCGGACCGGCGGTGATCGGGGCCCTGGAGCGCGGCGGCGAAGCCGTGCCACGGCTGGGCCGCCGCGGTCCGCCGGCCCCAGCTCACGCGGTACGGGCGGCCGGGCTGCGAGGGCTGCGTGACCCACAGGGGGGCGTAGCCCTCGCGGTCGGCGAGGAAGCGGGCCGCGACAAGCGCTTCCTCGCCGTCGGCGATGTCGAGGTGCCGGCTGGGGGAGCGCCCAGTGGCCGGGGCCGCCAGACGGTAGCCGCTGAGCAGGGGCACGATCAGCCACCGCCCGGTCTCCGACGGACGCGGGCGCTCGTCGTGCAGGGCGGCGAGGTCGGCGGCGAACGCGCGGGGGCCGAGGATCTGCCGCTGCCAGGCGTGCCGGATCAGCGAGGGCCGCGTCGTCGCCCCAAGCCTGGCGGAGGTCTTCTCCAACAGGTAAGCGGCCTGGTAGGAGGCCGTTCCCTGCCGGCGTGCGTAGGCGGCGAGGGCCGTGCCGGCGGCGAGCGCCCGGACCAGGTCGAACGCGTCCGCGTCCAGGAGGAGCGGCTGCAGCACAGGGGGTGATGGCACCGCGCCGCAGGCGTAGCCGTGGTGGACGAGCTGCGGCCGGACTGCGGCCTCCAGACCGAAGTGGCGGGCGATCTGGTCGAGCCGGTACCGCACGCGCGCGGCGGTTCCCAGGCCGAGCCGGGCCGCCACCTCCGGATCCCTGTGGCCTTCGGCGATGAGCTCCAGAACCTGCCGGCCCAGGGGAGGCAGAGAAGCCGTGGCGAGCGAGGGCGTGAGAGTGGTCATGCCGCTCCCACCGAGGTCTCGTCTATAGCGGGGTCCTGCTGGAGACCGGGAGCGCTCATGCGGGCGGCGGAGTCCAGGACGACGGCGCTCCCGCTGGCGCGGATCTCCACCAGCTTCCTCGCGGCCAGGTCCGCGAGCGCCAGGTCGACGTACACGGCCGGCACCCGAAGACGCCTGGCCAGCGATCTGCGGGGAACCCGGGCGGCGGGCTTCAGAGCCCCTGCCCGGATGAGCTGTTCGATCTCCTTGGAGACCGACCCGACCGAGGGACAGGGGGCGAGTGTCTCGCGCAGCGCCCGCAGCATCTCCCGGCCCTGACCGACGAGGACGCACGACTGGGCGTAGGTGCCCCGGACCGACCGCTCGGGAGGGGTGAGCGCCGCGATCCACACGTCCCACCGGGCCCGGTCGGCCGGCGAGTCCGTCGTGTCGCGCCGCGTCCGGGCCAGGCTGAGCCACGGCTGCGTCGAGGTGTAGACGCGGCGGAAGGCACCCTCGATGGCCTCCGCCGGCCAGTCGGTGCGCCGGCCGGTCACCGGCCGCAGCGCGTCGATGTCAGCTGTCAGCATGGCCGCCGTCCGTACGACGGCCGGGTCCGCCGGTCGGCGGAGAGGAAGAAGAAACACGGTCACTCCGAGGTCGAGAGCTGGGCGGCGGCGCGGTAGACGAGGAAGCCGGCGCAGGACGGAGACCCGCTCCGCCTGCTCGGGAAGGCAGGCGCCGGATTCTTCTGTCTGTGCCGGGCGCTCGCACCCGCCAGGCCGAGCGGCAGCAGGGCGACGATCACGGTGAAGGCGTCGGTCACGGCTCAGCCCCCGCTCGTGCGGCGGAGCCGACGAGAACGTGCAGCGCGCGCTCGACGGCGTCGGGGTACTCCGCCCGCGTCCACCCGCCCCGGCGCATCGCCACCTGCAGATCGGCCAGGAGAAGAGCCTCCCGGGCCTCCCGGGACGGGTCGAGGACGTACGTCCCGGGCCTCTCGGCCGCCTGGTGGCGGCGCAGCAGGCCCTCCAGCGTGAGCTGGAGAAAGGCGAGCTGGATCGTCGTCCGTGACGTGCCGAACTCAAGGGCGAGGGACTGCTGGGGCGGCATTTGCTCGCCGGGCTGGTAGGTGTGGTCGGTGAGCCGCTTCCGGATCGCCTGCACGACCAGGTCGGTCGCGGTGCTGGTGCGGTGGGCCGGCCGGCCTTCGGGCCCGAGGGCCCGCACACCGGGCAGCCCGTCGAGGGCGACCAGGCCCTCGTCGCGCAGGACACGGGTCACGGCCGTGGTCATGAGGTGGGTCTCGCCGAAGCGGCCCCGCAGGCCGGTCTGGGTACGCACCGTCCCGGGCCGCCAGACGCCCGAGCGCAGCTCCTCGCGCAGGGTGAGGAGCATCGGCTGGTCGGGCCCCGCTCCCTTTCCGCGGACGCGGGGGAGCTGTTGCGTACCGGATCTTGCCCGGCCGGGGGCGGGCATACGGGGATTCGCTGCGGAGAGCGCCGTGCGGGTGCTTCTGCGCATCGTGGAAGAGGACCTCATGGTCAAGGCGCTCCCTTCTGGTCGTCGTGGGCGTGCTGGTCGGTCGGTGGTGGCGCTGTTCCCGCGTCGGCGCGGCGCCGGCCCGGCAGGCGGGGGGCGATCTCCACGAGGAAGAGGACCGTGCAGCAGAACCCGGCGACGAACAGGGCTCCCCACAAGGTCATCGCTCTCCTCCGTGTCTGCCGACGGCTGCCGCACGAAGCGGGCGGCCGGGACACCGCCCACGCTTTCGCCAGCGGGCATATCTGCATAAATGGGGTGCTCTTGGGGTGAGGGGTGCCGTGCCGGCCCCGGACTGCCGGTACCGGTGAGGGGAAGGGCCGGCCGCGAGCTCCCCCACGGAGGTGCGGCCGGGGCGCGGACGGGTGCGCCACCTCCCTCGGGCGAGGAAGGCCCCGGTTCAGGTCCGCACCGCCAGGACGGCGCGGGTATGTCCCCCTCCGCGTCAGGCGGCGGCGGGCTGGGTCTCGCGCTCGGCCGCCCGTACGGCGTCGTCCGCGGCCTTCTCCAGGGCGTCGTTCAGCCGCTCGGCCCGCGGGTCTCCCAGGGCCTCCTGGATCCGCAGGTCCCCGAACCGGTCCCAGTACCGCCGGGCCGTCTCGTTGCGCATGATCATCGAGGCGTAGAGGCGGAGCTGGTGCCTGCTCACGAGGCCGAGCCGGTCGCGCAGGCTGAGGGTGCAGATCATGTGGTTGGCGGACATCAGCCCCATGTACTCCTCGGGCTTCATGTCGGCGGGCGCCCACGTCGCCGCCACGGCGGGGTCCGTGGAGACCTTCTCCAGCCAGTCGAGCTGGTTGCGGGCGAGGGCGATGTCGACCCGCTCCCGCTGGTGCTTCGCCTCCTGGCGCAGGCGGGCCGCACCGACGCCGGCCACAGCCGCGCCCGCCAGCAGTACCGCCGCGGTACCGAACTTCATCGGAAAGTCCTCTCTCAAGGGGTGTTGGTGGTGCTTCCGCCCAGATCGGACGGAGCGGAAGGGCCGGCGTCCAGGGCGGACAGCAGCCCGGCGACCAGGCGCGCGAGGTTCTGCGCCCGGCGGACGACGACGTCGGTCGTGAGGACGAACGGCGGAACGGGGGACGCCAGCGGCTGGCCTAGCCGCCCGCGCGCCTCGCCGAGGACGGCCAGTGTGCGGTCGGGAGAGTCCGGCCGCACACCGGCCTGGACCGCGCCCTGCAGGTGCTCCCCGTACGCGTTGAGCTGGTGCACCGCGGCGACGGCCTGGTCCAGCGACGGCCGGTCCTCACCGTCCGGCGCCCACGCCAGAACCTCCTCCGCGAGCGTCCGCGCCTCCTCCCGGAGGCTCTCAGCCGCCTCCGGGGCGGCAGCGGCGGTCACGCCGCGCCCATGAGAACAGCGGGCGCCGCCGCGCCGAAGCGCGGGTCTGCGGCCAGACGATCACGCAGCCTCCCCAGCGCGAGACCAGCCGCCGGAAGTCCCACCGCGGCCCGGCGCGCGTCGAGGTCGCCGGCCGGGTCGGACACCCTCTGCAGCTCGGGCCCGCCGGGACCGAGGCGGTACTGGGTGCCGTAGAGCTGTGGCAGGTACGCGTTCACGAGACACCGGTCGTAGAGGTGAGCCCACTGCCGAAGCGAAGCGGTGCCCCGGCCCACGGCGTCGTACATCAGCCGGGAGGCGAGCCGCTGGACGTCGGCCCGGGTGTCGGCGCGAAGAGCAAGGCGCCACGCTGCCCTCGCACCTTCCTCTCCGACGAGCGGCACGCCCGGCCAGCCGTAGTCCGCGACGGCCCGCGCCAGAACCGCGGCGTTGCCGTGATCGATGTGACGGGCCGCGCCGATCTGCTGGTCGGCCGGCTGCATCCGGGCCAGCCGGGCCCAGTGCTCGTCAGCCCTCTCCGCCCGGGCGATCAGCTCGCGCGCGAGGTGGGGGTGCATCGGGGCGGTACTCATTTCGCTCCGGGTCTGGGGCAGGCGGTCGGCGCTCACGCGGCATCCCTCGTGAGGTCCAGGAGGTCCAGGAGGGTCTGGGCGTAACGACGCAGGTAGCCGACGGTGTCATCGCCCTCGGGCATCCCCTGGTGGAGCGCACGTGCCTGCGCGATCAGCCGGGTCGGAACAGGCCGGACTCGGACTGTCGCTCGGGTGATGGTCGGCTCAGTCGCACGCCTGAGCTGGAAGCCGATCCAGGCCACGTCCTCCTCGGAGAGCCCGCCGGCCTTCAGTACGACCTCCTCGCGGCGCCGGGGCCGGAAGGGGAGACGGTCCAGCAGGGCATCGGTCGCGGACGGCGCCGCCGGGGGCGCCGGCGCGTGGCAGGGATCCATGACCGCGTCGATGGCGGCGAGCAGGTCCTCCTCGTCGTCCTGCGGGTCGTCCGCCACGGACCGCGCGAGCGAGGTCAGGAGCCACTCCAGCGTGGTCTCGTCCTTGCGCGCGATCAGCATGCTCGCTCCTGTGGGCGAGTCGTAAGGCGAGCCCAAGTGGTGCGGTTCTTGTCGCGGACACCCCAGTCTTTGGCCAGCCTCGTCACCAGGAGAAGACCTCGGCCCCCCGTCTCCGCGGCCCCTGCGGTCTTGAGCCGGGCCGGCTTCGAGGTCCCGTCGGTGACCTCGACCACCAGCTCGTCGCCGCAGTGCTCGATGCGCAGACCGACGACCTCCTCGGCGCTGCCCTCACCGCCGTGCAGGACCGCGTTCGTCACCAGCTCGGACACGACGACGAGCGCGTCATCCGCCACCGCCGCGGGGATGCCACCCCACCGATCCATCGCTTCCGCCGCAACCTGCCGCGACGTTCGGACGCACGCCGGCGAGCTGGGCAGGGAGACGGCGACGGCGTTCCGGAGCGGCGCCAGGCGAGAGGACGGACGTTCATAGGTCCGGAGGGTGTGCTCATGTGCCATGGGGGGCTCCTCAGGCGTACGAGGCGACGGACTGCTCGGGGAACGTGCATGTGCGGGAAGGGCGCCGCATCGCAGCGTCAGCAGGGATGCGAACGGCCGGGTACTTGGTGGCGCGACTGGAGTATGTCGCCGCCCGGCACGTCGTGAAACTCTCACGATGAGAGTGTCCGCATGAGCGGATCATGCATATGCCGCTGCCGAAACCGTGCCGTGTACCTTGCCTTGTGGCCGCCCCGTACGAGCGGGAAGGATGGCGGCACTCGCGTAAGGGGAGTACGCCATGCTGACACCGACTGGGCCAGCCGCCTCGGCTGATGTCCCCGGGTGGGAAGGTCCGACCACCCGCCTTCGCCTGCTCGGCATCCGCCTGGCAGCCCTCCGGAAGCAGTCCGGACTGTCCGGGGAGGAAGCCGGGGCCGGAGTAGGCATCTCCAAGGCCACGCTGAGCCGGTACGAGCGCGCGAAGACCAAGGTGCGGTGGCCGCTCGTAGATCAGCTCTGCAGGCTCTACGAGGCATCGGACGAGGAGCGCTTGGAGCTGGTCGACCTGGCCAAGAACAGCCAGGACACCGGCGGATGGTGGATGGACCGCGGCGATCTACCGGAGCACATGCGGCTTCTGCTGGCCCTGGAGGACGAGGCGACCCACATCCGCCAGCTCGCCGGCGGAGTGATTCCTGGCCTGCTGCAGACGATGGACTACGCCAAATCCATCAAGACGACTCCAGGTTGGTCCTTGCCGGAGGACGACCTGGGGGACCGCCTGAGCCTGCGGATGCGGCGGCAGCAGATTCTTGACCGAGACCTGCCGCCCCGGTACGAGGTGTTCCTCGACGAGGCCGTGCTACGGCGCGTAGTCGGCAGCCCCGAGGTGATGGCGGCCCAGATGTCGCAGCTCCTGAAGCGCGGCAGCCAGGACACCATCGCGATCCAGGTCCTCCCCTTCGAAGGCGGGGTCTACAGCGCGGGACTCGGCAGCCATGTGATCTACGGTGGATTCGGTGGGCCCGCCCTCGATGTCGTCTTTCTGGAGCACCAGACCGGCGGCGTCTTCCTGGAGCACACCGAAGCGCTTGAGGAGTACGCAGGCGGCCATGCCTACCTGCGCCAGCAGGCGCTTGACCCATCCGCATCGGCGGCCCTCATCGCCGAGGCACGTGATCGATTCCTGCATCTCGCAAGTAAGTAGAGGACACGTGGAAGACCAGCTCGAATACTTCACCAGCTCGTACAGCGGCTCGCCTAACAACGAGTGCCTGGAGTGCGCGTTCGCGGGGAACGGCCTCCGAGTGCGTGACTCCAAGCGGCCCGACAGCGGCACGCTCAGTCTGGGCCACGACGCATGGGCGGCCTTCACCGCTGCGGTGGACCAAGGCACGATCTGACTCCTGCCCGCCTGTGCCGGCCCGGCGCCTCCCTGGGAGGAGCCGGGCTTCGTCGTACCGCGGCCTTCCTGCCCGGGCGAGTGGAGTCTGGCGGTTTTGCCGAACTCGAAGCCCGGAGTGGGGTATTCAAAGAATCTGCCCATGCGGACAAGCCTCTTGTCCGCATGGAGAAGCTGAAAGGGGGAGCCGTGGCGCAGAAGCCGGTACCGCTGGACGAGAACCAATCGGCGCGAGCCTGGTGGGGCAAGGAACTTCGGAACTGGCGCCGAGTGCGGCGCCTCTCCTCCAAGTCCCTAGGCGAGTTGGTCCAGCTCAGCGCCACGTACGTAGAGCGAATCGAGAAGAACCAGAGACGGTGCACCGCACAGTTGGCGGCCAAGTTCGATGTCGCGCTCGACGCCGGTGGCGCCTTAACACGACTGTGGCGGTACGTGGAACAAGAGGAGCAACAAGAGGGCTCTCATGCGGACAAGGACGTGACCCTTCCCGTCGTGGGCGGCATGGAAGACTGGCTCTCGGGCAGGGTGGGAGGGATCCCGGTCGCCTACCTAGAGAGGATGTCTGCAGTGGACCGCCGCAAGCTGATGACCTTACTTGGGGGCCTCGGCGTTGCAGCCACAGCCCTGCCCACTGGTCCGCCCCGCCCGCGGCAGGTTCGCGCGGAGGACATCCAACAGGTCCGGGCCGCCTCCACCACACTGTCCCGGTGGGACGCTCGGTTCGGTGGAGACGGACTCGTCCAGAGTGCCGCCGAAGGGGAGATGGCCAGAGCGCGCGCCCTTCTGGAGCTGAGCTGCCCCCCATCGCTCAGGCAGGATCTGTTCACGGACGTCGGCCGGCTGGCGATTGTGCTTGGCGCCGCGGCGTTTGACCGGCTCCAGCACGATGAGGCGGCTGCGCTCCTGGAGCTGGGGTGCCAGTGCGCGGAGGAAGCAGACAATTGGAGCCTGCGGGCTAGCGCCCTCAACTGGCACGCGAGGCAGGAGATCTGGCGCGGCCGACCGGAGAAGGGCCTCACGCTCGCGGAAGTGGGCCTGGTACGGTCCGATCGGCTCACTCCGCGCGAGCAAGCGATGCTCCACAACGCCAGGGCGCGGGCTTTGGCCAAGATGAAGCAAGCCAAGGAGGCCCGTGTTGCAATCAGCCTGTCTGATGACATCGTGACCCAGGCGAAGAGCCTCAGGGAGGAGGCTCCCTGGATGCTCTTCTACGACCAAGCCCAGCACCTCGGAGACACGGGGCATGCACTTTTCGATGTGGCGATGCTCGCGGGAGACAGGACCGCCGTCGAACTGGCGCGGCACCGGTTGGAGAGCGCAGTCGAAGGACACACCTCGGAATTCGCTCGGTCCCGTGCACTCTCCGGGACTAAGCTCGCGACGCTGCTGATGTCGACCCGCGAGCCGGATCGCGCTGCGGCTGTGGCCACCAAGGCTCTCGACGAGGTGGGTCGTCTGAGCTCCCGTCGTGCTGCTGCCGACGTCGTCTCCCTCGCGCAGGCCGCCGCCCCCTTCAGCCGGAGGCCAGAGCTCGCCGAGCTCCGAGCCAGGATCGGTACCGTACTGGCATGACCGCGTCCGACATCGAGCTGTCCCGAACGGTGCTCGCAGAGGCCGTGGCGGCGAGAGGGTTCTCTGCTCGGGGCGCCACGCTCATCCGGTTGGGCGAGAACGCACTGTGGAGGCTCGCCTCCAACGTCGTCGTCAGGATCGCCAGGCCCGGTCAGGACGAGGCCGCTGCTCGCGAAGTCGCCGTGGCGCGATGGTTGGCTTCAGCCGGTGTGCCCACGGTCGAACCTCTCGAGATAGACCAGCCCGTGATCGCGAGCGGTCGGGCGGCCACCTTCTGGAAACTCCTTCCCCCGCACAAGGCCGGCACGGAGGCAGACCTCGCCGGCCTGCTGGGCCAGCTCCACAGCCTCCCCCTCCCGACCTTCCCGATTAGCCGACTCGACCCGTTCGTCCGGATCGAGGAACGACTCGCCGCCTCCCACGCCGTGGCAGAGGAAGATCGTGCCTGGCTCCTGAACCGTCTCCGCGAGCTCGAAGCTCGATGGCGGGACCTGCCCGGCGGCCGGGGGGACTGCGTGGTCCATGGCGACGCCTGGACGGGGAACTGCGCGGTGGTCAAGACGCCGACGCGACGGGCCGTCCTCCTCGACTACGAACGCACATCCATCGGCCCCCCGGAGTGGGACCTCACGTCGACCGCCATCGAGGCCGACACCTTCGGGAACCTGTCCACCGACAGATACCGGGCTTACTGCGACCAGTACGGGTACGACGTCATGGATTGGCCCGGCTACCCGACGCTCCGCGCCATCCGCGAGCTCCGGCTGGTCACCTTCGCCCTGCAAATTGCAGATTCTGACCCCACGGTGAGGAGCGAAGCTCAAGGTCGGATTGACTGCCTACGAGGACGAAGGGGACCGCGCCCATGGGGATGGAGTCCGGTCGGGTAGTGGGTCTCTCCTCTTCACTCGCACAGGAGGTTGACGCCCAACCCTCTATTGCTTTGCTGCGCTTTGAACCACTGCCAGCCACTGGGTCATGAGGTCCTCCGCCGAGTCCAGTTCTCCAGCGACGCGGAAGACGCCTGCCATGTGCTCCGTCATGACCTCGCTGAGTTGCTCAGCGAGGTGGTCGAAGGAGGGGTCCAAACAGAAGCTCAGCACATTGGCCGCCTCGACTTTGTCGAAACATCGGGCTGCCGCGAGTGTGACTTCGCCCAGGCCCAGCTCGTCGATTCTGGCACGGATGGCTTGCTGGCCAGGGGTGTCCGGGAGCAGCAGACCGTGCATCAGGTACAGGCTGCCGCAGAAGGCCAGGACGCGGGTGGTTTCTCTTGCGTGATTGAGCCTCTCAGGGCTGACGGTTCTGGCTTCGGCCACCACGTCACGCTGCTGTGCCATGCGCAGTATCTTCTCCAAGATTCCGTCCCGCTCCGCCTGCTCGAAGGCGGCTGCCAGCGTCGCGCCGTCCACTCCTGGCAACAGCCCGCCGGCGGTCATTGCCTCCGCGAAGGTCTCCCCGCTCACCTCCCCCTGCGGAAGTCCGAGCAGTGCGACAAGGTGGACCAAGCTTCGCTGTCCACGGCGTGTCGGCGGCTGGATGTCCTGAGCGTTGTCGAGTAGGGCTTCGCGCATGCGAGCCGGATGGCCGAACGAGCCCGGTGATCGGGCCAGGAACTTCTCCGCATCGGCGTAGAGGGCATCCGTGTCGGTGTCGTCGCTTGCCCGACGGGCCTGCTCAATCAGGCGCTGGACCGGACCGCGGCGCAAGGCCCATACGAGAGCGTCGCGAACAGGCTCGAAGGGCGGCTCCGGAACCGGCTTCTGGGAGTGCGCTCCTGGCGTGCCAGCCCGCATGTACCAGGCAAGGACCGTGGCACGTAGGTCCCTTCCCTGCCCGCTGCAACGCGCCAGGACATCGGCGATCTCCACGGCCCGGGGATCCAGGACGGATGTCGTGCCGCGACCTCTGCCCAGGGCCTTGCGGGCGTGCCGCGGCAACAGGCCAGCCCGCCGCCAGCGTTCTAGCTGGGCTGCCGATACGGCCAGGTCGCGGTCATGGAGGAGCCTGAGCAGCTCCTGGTCCGCAGGTGAGGTGTTGTCACGGGTCACGTCGGCACCTTAGAACCCCGCGAAGTGCCGTGGAGCGGGAATTTGGCTGTCTGGCTCAATGGGCCGAAGGGGGAGGGCACAAGCAGGTGCTTCATGGACGTCTTCGGCCCGAATGCGGTCATGCGGCCGGGGCGCTGTGGGTAAGTGGACGAGAGGGAGAGAACTCACCGACATGCTGAACGACGTCATCACCGGCTCGATCGCGGAGCTCCTTGGGGGCTGCGCCGTGGTTATGGCCGTCGCTCTCGCCGCACGGGTCCGCGGCCGTCGGGGTGCCCGGTGCGGCATCGCGCCGGGTGGATACGCGGAAGCGGCGCGATCGGCTCGCACATACACCCTGATTGGTGAACGGGCTCCGGACGGCCACGCGGTCCTGCTCGCCAGCAGCCGGCCTGCCGGCACCGTCATCACCTGGCAGGAACCGGCCAGCGACCGTCGACAGCGGTTCGAACTGACGGACGCGGTCCTTTCCGACGGTACGTTTGCAGCGGAACCCCTCGACTGGTACCGCTGAGCTGTCTGGGGCCACCTACCTTCTTCCAGGAGCAGCTGGAGGACATTGTGCCGACGTCGGCACGGGCGGCGGCGACAGGGCACGGCCGGCGAGTAGTGCTCTACGCGCTCTCGCTGCCCGGAGGCTGTCCTTGGCGTCCAGCTTCAAGGCGAGATCGAGGAGGTGCCTGAGGGGCGGTGCTGCCGTAACTGGCTGTCCGTGTTGCTGGCGGCCTTCCAGATGCTGCTGGGGGTTTCGGAGTCGTCCTGTTGATCTCGGTTAGCGTCGGCCTCTTTGGATATCGCCCGGTGAAACGAGGTCGGGCTCTATATCGCTCACGGCAGACACATCTTCGGGATGAGGAGTGGAAATTGCTGCGGACGGATGTCAACCTATAGATCCGGCCCACTTATCTGTGATGCTCGCGTAGATGACTCTCGGGGGAATTTTGACAAATGTTTCGTTGCTCATCCGAGCTACTTGTCCTCTCCTGTTCGCCCTCGGTGCGCTGCAGGCCGTGATATCTGAAGCGCGACATGATTTCTCGGGTGTAGCGAACGGCCTGTTTCTGTGTGTGAGCGTTGCCTGGCTGATCGGAGAGGATTTTCTGCAACGCGACTACAGTCGGGATCGGTTTGTTCTTGCCTACGTCGCTAGGCACCCCGGAGTCGATTTTGGGCAGGTGGCTCGCGCCCTTGAAGGCCCGGAGCGGGTCGTCGCGCGTAGCCTCGCGCGACTTGAGGCGGAGGGCCTTCTTGCTTGTGTTGCGAAGCACGAAGTGTCAGGCGGCCGGCGGTACCGCATCGCAGACTGACAGCGCCCGAGGATGACGAGGGGTGCCGCGGCAGCTCGGAGGGCAGGGCAACATAGCCGATGATCGCCGGTTAGCCTAACCGGCGATCATCAGGATCATTTAGGTGTTCGCATTCGGCTGTGCTTGGCGGTGGAGTCGTCGTGGACGCGGGCTGCCTCGGCCCGTTTCGTTTCTCCCCCTCACAGGAAGCGCTCCATGCCCGCACGATCGCTACTTACCCCCTCAGTCGTGTCTAGCCCTGACAGCGCTGTGCGCCCCGGGTTTCTCAACGTAAGGGACGCTGCCGCGTACCTGGGTATATCGCCGCACACCCTCTATGTCTGGCGGCATCGGCGACAGGGGCCGCCGAGTTTTCGCATGGGCCCCCGTGGTCGTGTCATGTATCGGCGGACAGCTCTCGACGCCTGGATCCATCAGCAGGAACGCGCAGACTCCCGCTCTAACCCTGCCCTGAACCCACTGGGTGCGGCTCCGCAGCGCCGTGGTAACCCCGACGCTTGACGACCTGGCGTTATCAGGTGCCCTTTGTCTTCCTTTGAAAGGATGTTTATTTGGCCGGGTATATCGAGGATCGATGGCTCAAGAAGAAGAAGGATCCGGTCACCGGGAGACGGGAGAAGACCGCTCGCCACGGTAAGGGTAAGCGGTACAAGGTTGCCGGCATACCTGGGGTGCGAGACCGATCCTTTGACGTGCTGGAGGACGCCAAGGCGTGGCTTCGTCGGGCAGCCACGGACGAAGAGCGAGGCGAGTTCGTAGACCCGCGCGACGGGTCCATCACACTGGCCGAGTACATCGAGACGCACTGGGCACCAGGGCGAGGTGGTGCTCCGAAAACCCAGGACAGTCAGGAGCGTAGGTGGCGTCTCCATATCGTCCCGCACCTGGGCCAGCTTCCGCTCAGGAGCATCGCCGCAACGGATCTGCGCGCGTTCATAACCAAGCTGGAGTCGACAGTCTCGTCAGTCGACTACCAGCGCGGCATCCTGTCCGAGCTTTCCTCCATCCTGGAAGCGGCCGTCGATGACAGGCGTCTCGCGCGCAACCCCATGCACGCGAAATCCGTGCGGTGGCCCAAGTCGCCACGGGAGCGGCGCGACGCGTGGCCGGTGGACACGGCACTGCGAGTCCGCGATGCCATCAGTGAGCGGAACAGGATCGCCGTCGTAGTCGGTCTGGGGTGCGGACTCCGCCAGGGGGAGGTCTTCGGGCTCAGTCCGGAGGACATCGACTACGGGCGTGGCCTGCTGCACGTTCGGCGCCAAGTACAGGCGATTCACGGAAGGCTGTACTTCGCTCTGCCGAAGGGGAAGAAGATCCGCACGGTAGATCTGCCCCCATCGGTAGCCGAGGAACTCAAGCGTCACATCGAAGCGTTCCCGCCGGCAGAAGTGGAGCTGCCGTGGGGGAAGCCGGAGGGAGAGCGGAAGAAGTTCTCCCTGCTGCTCACCACGCGCTTCGGCAACGCTGTCGCGGTGAACACATGGAACACCTACACCTGGAAGCCCGCCTTGGCCAAGGCGGGCGTCATCCCGCCGCGCGCCGAGGGGTCGAAAGCCTGGCAGTGGGCGGCGGCCCCGAAGGACGGCTTCCATGTGCTTCGGCACACCTACGCCTCGATCATGTTGGAAGCCGGAGAGTCCGTCGTGACCCTGGCTCGATGGCTCGGGCACTCCTCGCCTGCGATCACTCTCGGTTACTATGCTCACTTCATGCCGGAGGCCGGCAGCAAGGGGCGCGGCACCATCGACGGTCTGCTTGGGGAGCGCGGGGGATGAGCTTGCTAGCCGAAACTCCCCAGATTCTCCCCAGCGCTATTGACTCGTGTTCCCGGCCCCTACGCTCCGGAGAAGCCTTCCGTGGATTGCAAGGTTGAAGAGATGGGTGGCCTGGGAAAGTGTTGCAAGAGGTCGTAGCGACCCGTTATGTCACGCCCTTGCGTGAGGGCGGCTCGCTTCCCGGGATCGTCGAGGCCGACGACCTGGGCACGTATGTCATGAAGTTCACCGGAGCCGGGCAGGGCCGCAAGACCCTCGTGGCCGAGGTGATCTGCGGGCAGCTCGGTCGGCGGCTCGGGCTGCGGGTGCCCGAGCTCGTGCGGATCCAGCTCGACCCGGTCATCGGGCTCGCCGAACCCGACCAGGAGGTGCAGGAGCTGCTGAAGGCCAGCGGCGGCCTGAACCTCGGGATGGACTTCCTGCCCGGCTCGCTCGGCTTCGACGCGCTCGCCTACGAGGTCGGCCCGCGCGAGGCCGGGCGGGTCGTCTGGTTCGACGCGCTGATCAACAACGTCGACCGGTCCTGGCGCAACCCGAACATGCTCGTCTGGCACGGCGACCTGTGGCTCATCGACCACGGCGCCACCATGATCTGGCACCACAACTGGCCCGGCGCCCAGGCGTCCGCCGCCAAGCCGTACAACGCCTCCGACCACGCCCTCGCCCCCTTCCGGCCCGACGTCGCGTCGGCCGCCGCCGAGCTCGCCCCGCTGGTGACGCCCGAGCTGCTCGCGGAGGTCGCGGCCGACGTCCCCGACGAGTGGCTGGTGGACGAGCCGGGCTTCGGCTCGACGGACGAGCTGCGGCAGGCGTACGTGGACGCGCTGGCCGCCCGCGCGGCCACCATCCACGAGCGGATCATCATGGACGCGCCCACCCCCGACAAGCCGTCCCAGGCCCCGGGCTGGATCACCGAACGCCTCGCCCCGCGCGGCCACGCCACCGACGGCGAGAAGGGCGGCCGGGCATGAGCGGGCGCGATGTCTTCGAGTACGCGCTGCTGCGCGTCGTCCCCCGCGTCCAGCGCGGGGAGTGCTTCAACGCCGGGGTGGTGGTCTACTGCCGCGCCAAGGGCTTCGTGGCCGCCCGCACGGAGCTGGACGAGACCAAGCTGAAGGCGCTCGACCCCGGCGCCGACGTGACCGGGGTCCGGGCCGCGCTGCGCGCCGTCGAGGGCGTCTGCCGCGGCGGTACGTACGCGGGCCAGGCCGCCGGCGACGACGCGGGGAGGCGCTTCCGCTGGCTGATCGCGCCGCGCTCCACCGTCGTCCAGCCCGGGCCCGTGCACAGCGGCCTCACCGCCGATCCCGAGGCCGAGGTGGAGCGGCTGCTCGACCTGCTGGTGCGCTGACCGCCGCCCCCGGCCGCCGTCCGCGCACCGCGCGACGGCGGCCCGCCGGAGTGTGACATGCGCCGCTGCGCCCGTGGCCCGTTGACACCGGGTGCCAGGGCTTCTAGCGTCTCGTCTGCTGAAGGTACTAAGCGGTTGCTCAGTCATCGGGCGGTCTCCCCGGAGGCCCCGACGTCCGCTGAGCCGCTATCCAAGGGCGAGGAGAGCCAAGCATGTCGACCAGCGAGCAGCGCGTAGCCATCGTGACGGGAGCGGCCCGGGGCATCGGTGCCGCCACCGCGGTACGCCTGGCGGCCGAGGGCCGCGCCGTCGCCGTACTCGACCTCGACGAGGCGGCCTGCAAGGACACCGTCGAGAAGATCACCGCCGCCGGGGGCAAGGCCCTCGCCGTCGGCTGCGACGTGTCGGACAGCACCCAGGTGGAGGCCGCCGTCGCGCGGGTCGCCGCCGAGCTGGGGGCCCCGACGATCCTCGTCAACAACGCGGGCGTGCTCCGCGACAACCTGCTCTTCAAGATGAGCGAGTCCGACTGGGACACCGTCATGAACGTGCACCTCAAGGGCGCGTTCCTGATGGCCAAGGCCGTCCAGAAGCACATGGTGGACGCCAAGTTCGGCCGTATCGTGTCGCTGTCCTCCTCCTCGGCGCTCGGCAACCGCGGCCAGGCCAACTACTCGGCGGTCAAGGCGGGCCTCCAGGGCTTCACCAAGACCCTCGCCAAGGAGCTCGGCAAGTTCGGCATCACCGCCAACGCCGTCGCGCCCGGCTTCATCGTCACCGAGATGACCGCGCAGACCGCGGCCCGGGTCGGCATGGGCTTCGAGGAGTTCCAGGCGGCCGCCGCGACGCAGATCCCGGTCCAGCGCGTCGGCGTCCCCGACGACATCGCCAACGCCATCGCCTTCTTCACGGGCGACGCCGCCGGCTTCGTCTCCGGCCAGGTCATGTACGTGGCCGGCGGACCGCTCAACTGACCCGAAGGGCTGCGGACATCATGACTGTGCAGGACAGCGGCAAGGTCGCGCTGATCACCGGCGCGAGCCGGGGCATCGGCTACGGCATCGCGCAGGCGCTCGTCGAGCGCGGCGACCGGGTGTGCATCACCGGGCGCAACGAGGACGCGCTGAAGGAGGCCGTCGGGACGCTCGGCGCCGACCGGGTCATCGGCGTCGCCGGCAAGGCGCACGACGAGGCGCACCAGGCGGCGGCCGTCGCCCGCACCATGGAGGCGTTCGGCCGGGTCGACTTCCTGGTCAACAACGCCGGCACCAACCCGGTCTTCGGGCCGATCGCGGAGCTCGACCTGAACGTCGCCCGCAAGGTCTTCGAGACCAACGTGGTCTCGGCGCTCGGCTTCGCCCAGCAGACCTGGAAGGCGTGGCAGAAGGAGAACGGCGGGGCGATCGTCAACATCGCCTCGGTCGCCGGCGTCTCCGCCTCGCCCTTCATCGGCGCGTACGGGATGAGCAAGGCGGCCATGGTCAACCTGACCCTCCAGCTGGCGCACGAGTTCGCGCCGGTGGTCCGGGTCAACTCGATCGCGCCGGCGGTCGTCAAGACCCGGTTCGCCCAGGCGCTGTACGAGGGCCGTGAGGAAGAGGCGGCGGCCGCCTACCCGCTCGGCAGGCTCGGGGTGCCGGAGGACATCGGCGGCGCGGCCGCCTTCCTCACCTCGGACCAGTCCGCCTGGATCACGGGCCAGACCCTGGTGGTCGACGGTGGCATTTTCCTGAATGCCGGAGTCGGCTGATCCGGCCTGGGCCGATATGGTCCCGATTGCCTCAAGTGCCCCGCCGGGCCTGCGGATTGACCCGGCGGGGCACTGCGGTATGGTCTGCCGACCCATGGCTGATCGAGGAGCGTGCACGTGTTCTACCGGGCCAGTCTGCAGGCCGCTGCAGCCCTTGCGTCCCTGTCGTTGCTGGCCGGCTGCGGGCTGCTGCCCGGCGGCGGATCGGATGTGGAGCAGAAGCTCGCCGTCGGGACGACCAGTGAGCCTTCGACCCTGGACCCGGCGGCGGCGTGGGACGGCTCCTGGGAGCTGATGCGGAACGTGTTCCAGACCCTGGTGAGCTTCCCCACCGGCAGTACGACGCCGGAGCCGGACGCGGCCGAGGAGTGCAGGTTCACCGACCGCACCAGTACCGCCTACCGCTGCCGGCTCCGTGAGGGGCTGAAGTTCTCCAACGGCGACAAGCTGGACGCGGCAGCCGTGAAGTACTCCATCGACCGGATCTCGGAGATCGGGGTCAAGGGCGGACCCGTCGGCATGCTCGGCTCGCTCGACCGGGTCGAGACCAAGGGCGACGACGTCGTCATCTTCAACCTGAAGAAGCCCGACGCCACCTTCCCCTTCGTCCTGGCCACCCCCGCCATGTCCCTGGTCGCGCCGAGCGCGTACTCGAAGCACAAGATCCGCGACGACGGCAAGGTCACCGGATCCGGTCCCTACCTGCTGGACGCCTACAAGCAGGGCGACCGCTCCGCGCTGGTGCGGAACCCCGACTACAAGGGGTTCGCGGACCGCAAGAACGACGCCGTGACCATCCGGTACTTCAAGGACTCCGGTGCCATGGTGAAGGCGCTCCGGAAGCACGAGATCGACGCCACCTACCGCGGCCTGTCCGCCGAGGACGTCGTCAGCATCGAGGACGGCAAGAGCAACGGGGAGGGTGACGACCTCCAGATCGTGGAGTCCACCGGCGCCGACATCCGCTTCCTGGTCTTCAACCCGGACGACCCCGCCTCCGGCCAGCCGGCCGTCCGGCGGGCGATAGCCCAGCTGGTCGACCGGGACGCGCTCGTGGCCAAGGTGTACCGGGGCACGGCCGAACCGCTGTACTCGATGGTCCCCAAGGGCATCGCGACGCACACCACCAGCTTCTTCGACACCTTCGGCAACCCCAGCAAGGCCAAGGCCCGCCAGATCCTGGCCGACGCGCACATCACCACGCCCGTCCCCATGACCTTCTGGTACACCACCGACCGCTACGGCTCCTCGACCGCGCCCGAGTTCGACGAGCTGAAGCGCCAGCTGGAGGCGTCCGGGCTCTTCCGCATCACCCTCAGGAGCCGCCCGTGGAAGACCTTCCAGGCGGGCTTCACCAAGGGGGAGTACCCGGTCTTCGGCCGAGGCTGGTTCCCGGACTTCCCGGACCCGGACAACTTCATCGCCCCGTTCGTGGGCAAGAACAGCGTCACGGGCATGCCGTACGTGAAGGACGAGATCACCAAGCAGCTGCTGCCCCGGTCCCGTAAGCAGAGCGACCGGGGCGCGGTCGCGAAGGAGTTCGAGCGGGCCCAGAAGATCCTGGTGGACGACGTGCGGCTGCTGCCGCTCTGGCAGGGCAAGCTGTACGTGGCGGCGGGGGAGGACATCGGCGGCGGCGAGCGCGCTCTGGACCCGCAGACCGTCATGCAGATGTGGGAGCTGTACCGCAAGGCGAGCTGGTAGCACTGTCCGGGGGGGACCGGCGGGACCACCCGGACGGCGTTGTCAGTGGTGCCCGGTAGGTTCTGGGAGCAAGAACGGATTGCTTACCGGAGGTTGTTCACGTGACCGACACCGACCTGCTGCCCGAGTCCTGGCGCGGCGTCCTCGGCGAAGAGCTGCAGAAGCCGTACTTCAAGGAGCTCACCGAGTTCGTCGAGGAGGAGCGCTCCGCCGGACCGGTCTACCCGCCCCGGGAGCAGGTGTTCGCGGCCCTGGAAGCGACCCCGTACGACAAGGTGAAGGTTTTGGTCCTCGGCCAGGACCCGTACCACGGCGAGGGCCAGGGGCACGGTCTTTGCTTCTCCGTGCGTCCCGGCGTGAAGACCCCGCCCTCGCTGCGCAACATCTACAAGGAGATGAAGGAGGAGCTGGGCCTGCCCGTCCCGGACAACGGCTATCTGATGCCGTGGGCCGAGCAGGGCGTCCTGCTGCTCAACGCCGTGCTCACCGTCCGCGCGGGCGAGGCCAACTCGCACAAGGGCAAGGGCTGGGAGAAGGTCACCGACGCGGTGATCCGCGCCGTCGCCGCCCGCCCCGACCCGGCGGTCTTCGTCCTCTGGGGCAACTACGCGCAGAAGAAGCTCCCCCTGATCGACACCGAGCGCCATGTGGTGGTGAAGGGCGCGCACCCCTCGCCGCTGTCGGCGAAGAAGTTCTTCGGCTCCCGCCCCTTTACCCGGATAAACGAGGCCGTCGCCCAGCAGGGCCACCAGCCCATCGACTGGCGCATCCCCGACCTCGGCTGAGCCGCGCCCGAGCCTCCGCGTGTCCGCCCGTCCCGGCGGCTAGCGTCGGTGGCCGGACCACCGGGTCCGGGCGGACGGGCGCGAGGAGGCCGTGGTGACGGAGCAGCGGGAGGCGTCGGAGGACGTCTTCATGACCAGGATCGGCCAGGCGGTCATGCTGCTGCACGGAGGCGACCGGGAGGAGGCCCGCAACCGCTTCACCGTGCTCTGGTCCGAGATCGGCGACGAGGGTGACGCCCTGCACCGGTGCACCCTGGCCCACTACATGGCCGACACACAGGACGATCCGGCCGACGAGCTGGCCTGGGACCTGCGCGCGCTGACCGCGGCCCGGGCCCTGGCCGACGACCGTGTGACGGGAGACCGGGACGCGCTCGCTCTGCGCGCCTTCTACCCGTCGCTCCACCTCAACCTCGCCGCGGACTACGTGAAGCTCCAGCGCCCGGCCGCCGCCCGGGACCACCTGGAGCGGGCCCGGGCGGCTTCGGCGGTCCTGGCCGACGACGGCACGGACGACGGATACGGGGGCGGCGTCCGGGCGGCGATCGGCCGGCTGGAACGGCGGCTGCGCGAGTGGTGACCGGCGCCTTCGGAGCGCCGCCGCCTCACCGCCCGTAGGCGCGGTCGCAGATCCGGGACTGCGGGCTGCCCGCCGGCCAGTGGCCGTAGCCCCTGCCGAGAGCGCACACCCCGGTCCCGCCGCCGGGCGCGGGCAGGGCGGGCGCGGGGGCGGGTGGCGCCGGGGCGATCCGGCGAGGCAGCGGCACCACCGGGGCGGGCGCGGGCCGCCGCGGCAGCGAAAGGCGCGGTTCGGCGGGGTGCGCGGGGGGGGGCCCCGCC